>NZ_JBHTJT010000052.1:0-15642 GCF_042676185.1 Tropicimonas aquimaris
CCGCGAGCCGCGCCACGGCATAGTCCAGCGCCTCCAGCTCCGCGTCGCCGCCGAGCCGCATCCGTGCAATCGGCTGCTCGCGCAGCTTCCACCGCTTGCGCCGCTCCTCGTCCTCGAAGACCTCCACCGCATGCGGAAACGCCTGCTCCAGCGCCGCCGTCATCCGCTGCGCCGTCCGATGGCTGACCCCGAACCGCTCCGCAAGGCGCTGCGCCGTGCGGTGCGAACAGCCGAAGGCGTCCTCGATATCCTTCAGGCTGACGCTGCCGTGCCGCACCGCCGCCATCTGGGCCAGGTGGATCAGCTGCAGAGCCTTGTTGAACGACATGCGACCCCCGGTGACTGACGCAGACATTGTCACTCCGGCACGGTGCACGGTGGCGCGGCGCGCGGCACGAAACGCGTCGCGTCGCCGCCTTCGCCCTTGCGGGCAATTCTCCGGCGGAGCCTTGCGGGAATGTCACGGGACAGCGTTGAGGCGCAAGAAGAAACCATAGTGTCAATCCCCCCGGTTTCAGCGGGGCTTGATCGTGGAATTCACGCGGCCAGTTTCAGTTTCTGTGCGGGAGATATCCCGTCTATACCCATGTTCGGGCGTTCATGGTTGTAGGACCAGAGCTATTCAGTGGCAATCTCGGGCGCCACGATGCCCCGGCAGTCCTTCTGCGCGAAGCCGCATGGCTTCTCTGATCGTCCGAATTGGCAATCTCTTCATGGGGCTCCCTCCCATTCCCAACAGGGTGGAAGTTAGCCGGTCAAGGATCGCCTCAAAGCAGCCCCGAACCCCTTCATCAGGGGTGGCCGGACGCCCAATTCGGGTAGCCGGGTCACCCGGCATGCACATCCGAGTCGCGCCAAGTTGCACAGCCCTCAAGATGCCTGGCGACTTGCGACCGCAGCCATCGCGACCTGGCCGAGCTGGTATTTTTCGGCCGTTTTCTCGCCTGTCTAATGACAGGCGATCATCGCTATCCTGACGCCGGCGCCCCCCTCGGTGACGGCGAGGTCGGTGTGCAACATCGAGCGGGTGGTCGTGAACGAGTTTCCGGTAAGCTCCTTGTAGCGTCGCGGCGCGTAGGACCTGGCTGATGGCGTACCGTTGAAGTGGACGAAGAGCGGCCGATGAAGTCGCAGCACGTCGTCCCGGAGCTTCGGGAGAAGGGTATGCGGGCCGTCTACGACACAATGCCGGCGGAGGGCGTGCTGCCCGAACTGTAGAACGCTGCAAAGGCGACCGATGTGAACTGACGGTCCGACGGCGGGTCAATAATCCCCCACGGCAGGCTGATGCCCTACCTTTGAAAGTTGCCAGGCCTGGGGAGGGACCCTGAGAAAAGGTCAATGTTCACAACGGCAGGCAAAGCAGTGGGCAACGTCTATTCCTGCCTGATAGAAAAAACTTCAATTGCACCAATGCCAGCTATTTGTTGAATTTTTTTCGCGCGGTCGTGATTTTTGTCCAGTTAAATCTATATCCTTCTAAGTCCGACTGGCTATGACGACCACACGTCGGCCCATGCTTTGGCCGCTTCAGCCCGCTCATCGATCAAACTTGAAATTTCAGTCCGGACCCTTTCAATATCAACATCGTTGCGAATAAGCTCCCTGTGGAACCTTTTTTCGAGGTCTTCATACTTCTTTGAGATGTCGAGCATGGATGCTAGAAATTCGCCGTATAGAAGGAACATGTCATTTACTGCATCGGCTTTTGGAGTGCCCTCCGGAAACTGCTCCTTGTGATGCATAGAGGTTACCTCAACAAAAGAATTGAACTCCGCTCGTTTCTGGTCACCCAAAAGTTTCACAAGTTGAAAGCCAAGATAGAGCCTCTCTTCAAAACCATAGAACTAGTCGCCCACGTGCAGAAGTCCTTTACCCAACGGAGCGGCAACCATGGCCCTGATCGCGAACTTACCCGTAAAGGATGTATCCTCCGCACCGAAGAGCCGATTCATTACCAAGGCATAAATTTCGGGATCGGTTGAGTTGTTTAAATGGCGTACATCTGCGACCCAACCGGATAGCTCAATGAGGCTCTCGATGAGCGTTTGGCGCTGCTCTTCCCAGGTAACTCCTTCTGCAATTTTTCCGAGCCTTTGTTTAAACTCATTTTTGTATAGGTTGTGAACTGAAGCGCCTTGATCATTAACCTGGTAGAAAACTTCTTTCTCCCGAGAGATGATATCTGGGGTGTCCAGATGCACTGCTGCCTTCGAAAGCAGTTCTTCGAATGAGAAGGGCTTTCGCATCAATACCTTAAACAGTGTTTTCATATTTGTGCCCGCAATCCAGTTTCCCGTGCGCAAGCGGAACAAGATATAGCACATCCTCAGTGGAGATGTGGGTGCCCGCCGACCTGTCACCAACCTTGGTCGACCGAATAAACAGGAACGTCAATGCGCCAAGATCGTCCCGTCGCTGCCGCTGTCCATCGCCGGCGGCCTGTGGCCCAAGTTGTCGGAACCGGGCTGCGGGCGGCATGAGGGCACGCCGGTGCCCCCCCAATGTTCCAAAGAGCGGATTGTGGGCCAGGGTTGACGAGGCTCATCCCCGACAACCCCGTCACGCCGGAAGCCTCTGCAAACCGCTCTTTCCGCTCCTACGGCCGACCGACAAGACGGAGGCGGAGACGCTGTTGGCTCGGTTGATCCGGAGGAAGGATGTTTGGCGTTCTGGGAGCGGGCGACGAATGAATTCCGCTGCCGCGCAACGGGCTAGGGGGTGACGCGCCGTCGAAAAAAATTTCGAAAAAAATTTTGGAGGGCTCGGCTGTGTATGGCTCGGCCTCTGCCGCCGCCCCGAGAGGCTCATGGGTAGGGGGTGGGGGGTGTTCTGCGGAACACATCACGACCGGAAAACCGGTCAGTAAGGCAGCGAAACTCGGGCCACCCCCCGGGCCACCATTGGAGGCCATGCAGAGCAAAGGTGGCCCAGAATGGACGCAACCATTTGATGTAATTGGAAGATTTGGCTCCGGCGGTAGGGATCGAACCTACGACCAATTGATTAACAGTCAACTGCTCTACCGCTGAGCTACGCCGGAACACGGGGGGCGATATAGCAACGGGGTTTGGGGGCGTCCAGAGGTAATTTCACATTTCCGTCGGGTCCGGGCGATCTCGGTCAGATGCGGCGAAAACGTGCGGCTGGGGAGGGATTGCCGTCGCAGGCGACTATGCCGCGGGCAACGAGATCCAGCAGGTGAGCGAAGACGTTTCGGGCTGCGGCCGGCAGAAGTGCTGGGGGCGTGTCGGTGTAGATTCGGCGGGTGAGGGTGTCGATGGACTGCGCTTCGGGGCCGAGTTCTTGGAGCAGCCGGGCCTCGCGGCTGCGGCGATGGGCGACCAGCCAGGCGAGGCGTGCTGCAGGCTCCTCGACCGGATCGCCATGGCCGGGATAGTAGATGCGATCCCCGCGCTCCGCGAGGCGGGCGCAAGTGGCCATGAAGGCCGTCAGGTCGCCGTCAGGCGGAGAGACCATCGAGGACGCCCATCCCATCACGTGATCGCCCGTGAAGAGCGCCTCCTCCCAGGCGAATGCCAGATGGTTCGACGCATGGCCCGGCGTATGGAGGGCGCGCAGGGTCCAGCCGGCGCCCCGGATCTCTTCGCCATCGGCCAGCAGGCGGTCGGGCTCGAAGGCGAGGTCCGCCCCTTCGCCGCCACCCGAAAGTCCGTCCGTCGCGAGCTGCGCCATCATCGGGGAGCGCCCGGCCTCGTGGCGACCAAATCCCAGCACCTCGGCCGCGGTTGTTTCCGCGAGCCGACGGGCGAGGGGAGAATGATCGAGATGGGAATGGGTGACGAGGATATGCGAGATGCGTTCTCCGGGCTCCAGCGCGGCGAGAATCGCCTCGTGATGCGCCGCAAGGTCCGGCCCGGGGTCGATCACCGCGACCTCTCCCACGCCGACGATATAGGTATTGGTGCCCTGATAGGTCATCGGCGAGGGATTGGGGGCGAGCACGCGACGCAGCCCGGGCTCGGGGCGGGATAGACGGTTGGAGGCGGGATCGGTCATTTCGGGATTTCTCTCGGGATGGCGGGGCGCTAGCCTTGTGCCATGAATTTCAGCTGGCTCAAACGTTCCATGCCGATGGGCCTCTATGGCCGCGCGGCGCTCATTCTGGTGATTCCGGTCGCGGTCCTGGTGGTCGTGGTTTCGCTGGTTTTCATCCAGCGCCATTTCGAAGACGTCACCCAGCAGCTTACCCGCGGGATCGTTCTGGAGCTGCGCGAGGCGGTCGAGTTGATCGAGGCAGAGCCCGATCTCGAGGCCGGGCTCCGCGCCGTTCAACCGCTGGTGACGACCCTGGGGTTCACGGTGGAGCCGGTGACGGAATCGCAACTCGGCGATCGGCGTGTATTCTATGACGTGTCCGGGCGGATGGTCATCGACACGCTGCGCGACGGACTGCCCGGGGTTCAGGCCATCGACCTTACGGAATCCAGCCGCCGGGTTGTGGTGCAACTGGATACCGCAAAAGGTCCGGTCGAGGCCAGTATCGACCGGCGGCGGGCCTCGGCCTCCAACCCGCACCAGTTTCTTGTGCTGATGGCCACGATCGGCGTCCTGATGACCGGGATCGCGTTTCTCTACCTGCGCAACCAGCTTCGGCCCATCACCCGGCTGGCGGATGCGGCCGAAGCCTTCGGCAAGGGGCGGCTCGTGCCCTACAAGCCCTCCGGGGCGCTCGAGGTCAGGGCTGCCGGCCGGGCCTTTCTCGACATGCGCGCGCGGATCGAGCGCCAGATCGAGCAGCGCACCCTGATGCTGTCCGGGGTCAGCCATGATCTCAGGACACCGCTGACGCGGATGAAGTTGGCGCTCTCCATGATGGAGGAGAACGAGGACGTCAGGGAGATGCAGCGCGATGTGCAGGACATGGAAGTGCTGATCGATGCATTCCTTGATTTCGCGCGCTCCGATCAGCAGGAGGACCCGAAGCCGGTCGCGCCGGGCGTGATCGCGCGCAAGGTGGTGGAACAGGCGCTCCGCACCGGCGGAGATGTGCGACTGTCCCTTCCGAAGGAGGCCGAGGAAGAAGTGCTGCTGCGGGGGGCATCGGTGGAACGCGCCCTGAGCAACCTTGTCGGCAACGCACTTCGCTATGGAAACCGGGCCGAAGTGTCGGTGCGGATGCTGCCGCGGTCGGCGATCTTCACTGTGGAGGATGACGGGCCGGGGATACCGGAGGTGGACAGGGAGCGCGCGACACGCCCTTTCACCCGGCTTGATGCGTCCCGAAACCAGGATCGGGGAACGGGCGTCGGCCTCGGTCTCTCCATTGCCCGCGACATCGCGCGGCGACACGGAGGGACCCTCAACCTCGGAGACAGCGAACGCCTTGGAGGGCTCCGGGCGGAACTGGTTCTGGCGCGCTAGCGGAGCGGGTGGGCGCCCGGGAACCTGCTGCCGAAATGTGTGGATGAAGCGCGACAGATCGTCCGACCGTCCGACGGGCATCCCGCCCACGCCACGTCAACAGCCCAGACGCGCGTCGTGATCATGCCCGACAAAGGCCGCGCCAGAGGCCCGAACGGACTGGTAGCGGTAACATTCGCGAGATCGCGGTCGTTGTCTAGAACGGGTCGCATCTTAGAGCACGCAATCCAGCAATGCCGTCTGGGAGGTTGACGGGTGCATTCCTGCGGATCATTCACGAGATGCAAGGGCGCTCTCTGGCGCCAAGTCCCATTCGCTTCAGGACCTTTTTCATGACTGCGATGTTGTCGTCCCTCAACGAAGTCGCCCTGACGGTGATCGCGATCTCGATCAGCGGCGCGCTCGGGCTGCTGTTCGGCCGGATCCACGTGCGCGGCGTGGGGCTCGGGATCGGCGGTGTGCTTTTCGCCGGTATTGCGCTCGGGGATATCTCCTCACGCCTTGGGCTGCACTACAGCGCCGAGATGATGGAGTTTGTCCGCGAGTTCGGACTGATCCTATTCGTCTTCACAATCGGCATCCAGGTCGGGCCGGGCTTCTTTGCATCGCTCCGGAAGTCCGGCATGCAGCTCAACATCGCGGCGGCGTCCATCGTCTGCCTTGGCGTCCTGGTGACGGTGGCGATCCACTACGCCTTCGGGGTACCGGTTCCGGCGCTGGTGGGGCTGATGTCCGGGGCGGTGACGAACACGCCGGGGCTCGGCGCCGCGACGCAGGCGCTGACCGACATGGGGGCCGGCCCGGGCGCCGTGGCGCAGCCCTCGCTCGGCTATGCCGTGGCCTATCCCTTCGGCATCCTCGGCATCCTGCTGACCATGCTGCTGGTGCGTTTCCTAACCCGGGTGGACGTCGATGCGGAGGCCGCCGCTTATGACGCCGAGCGGCGCAAGGGGGCGAGCGCGCTGCCCTCGATCAACGTGGTGATCCGCAACCCGAACCT
The DNA here is from genome assembly GCF_042676185.1 of Tropicimonas aquimaris. NCBI lineage: Bacteria > Pseudomonadati > Pseudomonadota > Alphaproteobacteria > Rhodobacterales > Roseobacteraceae > Tropicimonas > Tropicimonas aquimaris. The sequence goes on from NZ_JBHTJT010000052.1 coordinate 6,386, forward strand.
CGACGGGCTGGAGCTTGGCGCAGTGCCCGGGCTCTACGATCAGGGTGTCGTTGCCTCCCGGATGAAGTCGGGGGGCGAGCTGATCCTACCGCGCCGCGAGACGCGGGTCCGGGTCGGCGACATGCTGCACCTCGTGGGCACGCCGGAGCGCCTCGAGGCGATGCGGCTGATCCTCGGCGAGGAGACCGACGCGGAACTGACCACCAAGGGCACCCAGATGGCATGGGCCCGCGTGGTGGTGACGGATCGCAAGGTCGTCGGGCACCGGCTGCGGTCGCTCGGGCTGGAGGAAGCCCACGGGGTGACCGTCTCGCGCATCCTGCGAGCCGGGCTGGAGCTGCCCGTGCTGGCCGACACCACGCTGGAGTTCGGCGATATCGTCACCGTGGTAGGCAGCAAGGAGACGGTGCAGGACGTGCGCGGCGTGCTGGGGGACCAGTCGAAGCGCCTCGACGAAGTGGATTTCCCGGGGCTCTTCGTGGGGCTCGCGCTCGGCGTGCTGCTGGGAAGTATCCCGCTTGCGGTGCCCGGCCTGCCGGCGCCTCTGAAACTCGGGCTGGCCGGCGGACCGCTGGTCGTCGCGATCCTGCTCGGCCGGCTGGGCCATTGGGGCCCGTTCATGTGGTTCATGCCGCCGGTCGCCAACCACGCGATGCGCGAATTCGGGATCATCCTGTTCCTCGCGGTGGTCGGCCTGAAGGCGGGGGACCAGTTCCTCGATACGTTGCTGAATGGCGACGGCGTGGCCTGGGTCGGCTACGGGGTGCTGATCACGCTGATCCCGCTGGTCGTGGTCGGATTCGTGGCGCGGCTCGTGTTCAAGTTCAACTACCTGACGCTCTGCGGCGTGCTCTCGGGCTCGATGACCGACCCGCCGGCGCTTGCCTTCGCCAACGCGCAGAGTTCCTCGCCTGCGTCGTCCATCGCCTATGCGACGGTTTATCCGCTGGTCATGGGCCTGAGGATCTTTGCGCCCCAGCTCATCGTCCTGTTGCTGCTCTAGGCCGGCAACAGGCGCGCAATACCCGTCGGCCATCTTTCGCACGGGGAATCATGCCTCCGGCCGGAATAACCCCGGACGGAAGAGGCGCCTTCCGGGTCTAGCCGATCAGGAACTCTTCCATACGGTCGAGCGCGCGAGTGATGTTCTCCCGGCTGTTGGCATAGCTCAGACGGATATAGCCTTCGCCCAGGATCCCGAAGTCCGGGCCGCCGATCGTCGCCACACCCGCCTTTTCCAGCAGTTCCGAGGCCAACGGCTTTGCCTTCCAGCCGGTCTCGCGGATGTTCGGGAAGGCGTAGAATGCGCCCTTGGGCGTGGCGCAGGTGACGCCGGGCAGGGCGTTCAGTCCCTCGACGACGAGTCTCCGCCGCGCATCGAACTCCGCGACCATGGCGGCCACCGCATCCTGCGGGCCGGTCAGTGCCTCGATCGCGGCGTATTGCGCCGGGGCGTTCACGCAGGACCAGGCATTGACCGCCAGCTTGCGCGCCTTGTCGTAAAGCCCGTCGGGCCAGACCGAGTACCCGAGCCGCCAGCCGGTCATGGCATAAGTCTTGGACCAGCCGTTCAGCAGGATCAGCCGGTCGCGGATCTCGGGGAAGGTCAGCAGGCTGACGTGTTCCTCGCCATCGTAGAGCAGCTGGTCGTAGATCTCGTCCGACATCACGGCGACCTGGGGATGCTCGGCCAGCCCGATGACGAGCGTCTCGATCTCGCCGCGCGGGGTCACGCCACCGCAGGGGTTGGCTGGGGAATTGAGGATCAGAAGCCGCGTGCGGGACGTGATCAGCGAGAGCGTCTCCTCGGCCGAAACCGCAAAGCCGTTCTCCTCGCGGATCGGCACCGGCACTGGCGTGGCGCCGGTGAACTCGATCATGGAACGGTAGATCGGAAAGCCCGGGTCCGGGTAGAGGATCTCCGCACCGGGTTCGCCGAACATCAGGATCGCGGCGAACATCGTCACCTTGCCGCCCGGCACCACCAGCACGCGGTCCGGGTCGACCTGCGCGCCGAGGCGACGGTCGAGGTCTGCCGCCACCGCCTCGCGCAGGGCCGGCAGGCCGGTGGCGGGGGTGTAGCCGTGATGGCCGTCGCGCAGCGCCTTGATCGCGGCCTCGACGATGTTCGGCGGGGTCGGGAAATCCGGCTGGCCGATGCCGAGGTTGATCACGTCCATCCCGCCGGCGGCGAGCGCGCCGGCCCGGGCCAGGACGGCAAAGGCGTTCTCCTCGCCTATGCGGTCAAAACCCGAGATGGTCTGGAGGGCGGCGCTCATGCCTCCCACGCCCGCGCCACCTGGCGCTGCTCGCCCAACCCCTGCACGCCAAGGCGCATCTCGTCGCCCGGTTGAAGGTAGCGCGGCGGTTTCATCCCCATGCCAACGCCCGGCGGCGTGCCGGTGGAGATCAGATCGCCGGGCTCGAGCGTCAGGAAGCGGCTGAGATGGGAGATGATCTCGGCCACCGAGAAGATCATCTTGGAAGTGCTCCCGGTCTGGACCCGCTCGCCGTTGAGATCGAGAAACAGGTCCAGCGCCTGAGGGTCCGGCACTTCTTCCGGGGTCACCAGCCAGGGGCCGACCGGGGCGAAGCTGTCGCAGGACTTTCCCTTGACCCACTGGCCGCCCATCTCGATCTGGAAGGCGCGTTCGGAGACGTCGTTGACCACGCAATACCCCGCCACGCAGTCCAGCGCCTCTTCCACGCTGACATGCTGCACACGCCGGCCGATCACCACGCCGAGTTCGACCTCCCAGTCGGTCTTCTCTGAGCCCTTGGGAATTGTAACCGGGTCGTTCGCACCGGAGGCCGGGCACATCTTCATGAACAGGATCGGCTGCTCGGGGATCGGCAGGCCGGATTCCTTCGCGTGGTCGGAATAGTTGAGCCCGATGCCGAAGATCCGCCGGATATCCGCGAGAATCGGGGCGTAGTCGATTTCGTCGAGCAGGGGGAGATCGTCCAGCTCCAGCGCTTCGAGCGGCGCGAGCCCGCCATAGGCAATGCTGTCGCAGGTGAAATCGCCGATATGGCCTTCGAGGCTTCGCAGGCGGCCTTCGGCGTCGACGGCGGCCGGCACGATGCCATCCGCGGTCCGTATGCGGCAGAGTTTCATGGTCTTCTCCCTGTTGCCAACGCACCCGAATGGCCAGGTCCGGCGGGTGCCCTTTGCGGGCAGGGAACCGCATTCGCCGCGCGGTCGCAAGCCGGATCGCAGGGGCAAGGCCGTGGTACGACGTATGGCTTGTATCACCCGCGCCGATCCCTTATGCGAGGCGACCATATCCCGCTGGTGAAAAGGCAAAGCGTTCCACGATGGCGACACTCATGGTCAGCCCTCGACCAGACGGTCTTACCGTCGCCCCGGGCCGGTCCGCCGGCCTGACCGGCAGGAACGCGCGCGCTCAGATCCACCCCCATGCCGCAAGACAATATCGGTCCAGCGCGCTGACCTTCGCCGCCGACGGCGCCCTATTGGTGCTTTCGGAAGGGAACGCGCACAGACCCCCCGCCAGGAGATCGTGATGGAAATTCGTGAGGCGCTGACCTTCGACGACGTGCTGCTTGTTCCTGCCGAAAGCCGGGTGCTGCCCTCCCAGGCAGACACCTCGACACGCGCTACGCGGTCGATCCGGATGAACATTCCGCTGCTGAGCTCGGCGATGGACACGGTGACCGAGGCCCGCATGGCGATCGCAATGGCGCAGGCCGGTGGCATCGGGGTGCTGCACCGGAACCTCGGCGTCGAGGAACAGGCGCAGCAGGTGCGCCGGGTCAAGCGCTTCGAGAGCGGCGTGGTCTACAACCCCGTGACCCTCACCCCGGACCAGACGCTGGCCGACGCCAAGGCGCTGCAGGATCGCTACAACATCACCGGCTTCCCGGTGGTCGACGAAAGGGGCCTCGTCGTCGGCATCGTCACCAACCGCGACATGCGTTTCGCAAATGACGACGCGACGCCGGTCAAGGCGATGATGACAAAAGAGAAGCTGGCGATCCTCACCGAGCCTGCCGACCTGGCCGAGGCGCGGGCGATGATGCGCGAGCGGCGGATCGAGAAACTCCTGGTGACCGACAAGAACGGCAAGCTCACTGGTCTGCTGACGCTCAAGGACATCGAACAGGCAGTGCTCAACCCGCAGGCCTGCAAGGACGCGCTCGGCCGTCTTCGGGTCGCCGCGGCCTCAACCGTGGGCGATGCCGGGTTCGAGCGCAGCGAGGCGCTGGTCGACGCTGGCGTCGACATGATCGTCATCGACACCGCGCACGGCCATTCCGAGGGCGTGGCGCGCGCCGTGGAGCGGGCCAAGAAGCTTTCCAACGAGGTCCAGATTGTCGCCGGCAACGTGGCGACGGGCGAGGCCACCCGGGCGCTGATCGACGCCGGGGCCGACGCGATCAAGGTCGGCATCGGGCCGGGCTCGATCTGTACCACGCGGATGGTCGCCGGGGTCGGCGTGCCGCAGCTCACCGCGATCGTCGATTGCGCCGCCGCAGCGGCCGCGCAGGACGTACCCGTGATCGCCGATGGCGGCATCAAGTTCTCGGGCGATTTCGCCAAGGCCATCGCCGCCGGCGCCTCCTGCGCCATGGTCGGCTCGATGCTGGCCGGCACGGATGAAAGCCCGGGCGAGGTGATCCTCTACCAGGGCCGCTCGTTCAAGGCGTATCGCGGCATGGGCTCGCTCGGAGCCATGGCCCGCGGCTCGGCCGACCGTTATTTCCAGAAGGACGCTGCGTCGGACAAGCTGGTGCCCGAGGGGATCGAGGGCCAGGTCGCCTACAAAGGCTCGGCCGGCGCGGTGATCCACCAGCTCGTCGGCGGCCTGCGGGCCGCCATGGGCTATACCGGCAAGGCCACGATCGACGAGATGCGCGGAAAGTGCGAGTTCGTCCGGATCACCGGGGCAGGGCTGAAGGAAAGCCACGTCCACGACGTCCAGATCACGCGCGAGAGCCCGAACTATCGGCTCGGGTGACCAGACGCCTTCACGAAGCATCTCAGTTCAGCACGAATAAGGGCGGCCAGTTTGGCCGCCCTTTCTATTGACGATCCGTCGCTCCACCGGGCCAACGATCTTTCGTACGAAAGATCGTCGTCGCACCGCCCGTCGAACGGCAAAAGCTTCAGGCGAGCGCGCGGGCCCCGGCCTCGATCCGGCGATGGCCGGCCTCGCCATGCCAGAACCCGTTGGAGAAGGGGGCCTCCATGGCGATCTCCCCGAAACGCGCATCAGCCTCGGCAGCGCCGATGGCACCGTGTCTGAGCGCGTCGAACACTTTCGCTACAGCGACCATGTCCGTATCCTGCGGCATCAGGCGCAGATCGCTCACGCCCATCTCCGCCATGGCAGGCACTTCCCCGGCAAGATTGACATAGGAATGCGAGAGCGTCTGGATGCCGTTCACACGAAGGAAGGACTCCCCGTTGCGGGTGTCGAGCGGTAGCCCGTCGGCATGGTCGCCACAGACGAACTGGCAATTGTCCTTGGTCCGTCCGAAGGCCCGCGCATGGTAGCAGCGCGCCGAGGTGGCCAGTCCGGCACGGCCGAAGACCTGGACCTCCAGCCCGACGCCAAGCTTGCCGGCCTCCGCGGCCATCAGTTCCACCGATGCAGCCGGCAGTTCCACAGGCACCGTCACATGGGTCGCGCCGCGCGCCACCATGTGGGCCATCGTCTCGGCGTTATAAACGTTCATGAAGGGGCCGATCCGGTGATGGCGCCCGGACTCCAGGTGGAACAGCCCGGCGGCATTGTTGATCTCGATCTCGAACTCGCCCTGCTGCACCAGATCGGCACAGGCCTTGCGTTCGCGCTTCAGCATCACCTCTGCCAGCCCGCAGAGCACGACACTTTTGCCGGCCCGGGTCAGCCGCTCGGCGACAACGTCGATGTGCTGGTCGAAAAAGGGTTGCCGTTTGGAGCAGATCACCTCGCCGAGGTAGACCGTGTCCACCGGCGCCTCATCGGCGATCCGGGCATAGAAATCGAGCTTGCGCTCCTCGCTCCAGAAATACTGGATCGGTCCGATCGTCAGTCTCGGGATCATGGTCTCACCGCCATTTCTTGGTCTGGAAGGCGCCTTCGGTCTGTTTCTGGCCCTCGGTCAGGGCAGCCAGGTCGGCAAGCGCGGGCTCGCGCCCGGCCCGGATATCGTCGACCGCGGCCCGGAAGGCCGCCACCACCTTCTTCACATAGGCGCGGCTGCGCTGCCGGCCTTCGATCTTGAATGCATCGACCCCGGCGTCCATCAGGGCCGGCAACAGGCGCGACAGGTTCAGGCTGATCGGTTCCTCGAAGGCATAGTAGCCATCCGGATGCTCCGAGTTGACATAACGGCCCTTGCAGATCGTCGGATAGCCGGCGCTCTCCTGCGGTCCGAAGCGGTCGATGGTGAAGGGGCCAAGGCGGGTCGACATGCCATCGTCGGCGTCCCGCCGGTACTCGACAAGATGGGCGGGCGAGCAGACACCGTCCATGTTTGTGGAAAGCCCTGTCGCGTAGTTTGTCAGCGAGCAGCGTCCCTCGACCATCAGCCCATGGTTGCCGAAGATGAAGGTCTCGATCTCGCAGGGAATCTCGGACTTGATCTCGCGGATCTCGGGGATCGTCAGAATGCGCGGCAGGACCACACGCTTCACGCCGAATTCCCGCACGTAGTAGCAGATCGCGTCGGGGCTGGCGGCGGCCGCTTGGACCGAGAGGTGGAGGCGGATATCGGGATGGGTCTCGGCGATATAGGCGGCAACGCCCATGTCGGCCACGATGAAGGCATCCACCCCGAGGTCGGCGCCCAGGTCGGCCGCCTCGCGCCACAGACCGAACTTGCCCGCCGGCGGATAGGTGTTGAGCGCGAGAAGGATACGCGCGCCCTTGGAATGCGCATATTCAACGGCCTTGCCAAGCTCTTGCGGCGTGAAATTCAGGCCGGGAAAGTTTCGCGCATTGGTCGCGTTCTGAAATCCGCAATAGATCGAATCCGCTCCCGCATCGACCGCCGTCCGCAACGCGGCGGGGGTCCCGGCGGGGCAGACGAGTTCACCTGCTGTCATGTCCTCATACACTCTCAAGTTTTGGCCCGTGGGCCATGTCTCGCATCCGGCGAAGCGCCATGCGGCCGGGGGCGCCGAACATCCCGGCGACGTCCTCGGCGATCGAGCCCTCGACGTCGTCGAGCGCGTTGCGCAGGGTCACGATGGCCTCGGTGTCGCCGGTGATCTCCAGCTCGCGCGAAAAGAAGATCGCGTCGCCGTCGACCTCGGCATCCAGCATCCGCAGAAGCGTCAGCACGTCGCCCGCGATATGCGCGTCATGCTTCGGAAGCCGATCCTTGCGCACAGCCCGGAAAACCAGCGCCCGCGGGTTCGGTCGCAGGTGCAGCGCGAGCGGCAGGTCCTTGAGATCGATGATGAAATCGGTGCGCTGGTGCGGACCGAGGCGGTCGAACAGTTCCGGATGCCGCGCGGCGACCCGTCGGACGATCCGGTAGAGCACCGGTTGCAGGGGCAGCAGCGGCACCGGCAGGTCGGCAAACCGGCCCCACAAGGCCGCGAAGGTTTCTCTTGGATCGCTCATGACGCGTCTTTCCACCCGGTTTCCTGGGGCGGTCGCCCGGTCTGGCACACCGTTGCCAAGTGTCGGCATTCAGGGCGAATGGGGACACCGCGGCAGCGGCGAAGCGTGAGTGATCGGGCCGGGCGGCGGCCGATGACCAGAGGTCTAGACCCGGCCGGGGGACCGGGACAACCCGAAGATGGGCGCAGGATCAGGGATGAACGAAGGCAAATCGTCGCGCGTGCGGCGCGGTGTCAGGCGGCCTCGACCGCCGCGGCCAACGCCACTGCCGTTGCCTCGAAGGCCAGCAGGATGGAGGCATGCCGGTTGGTGAATTCGCGTGCCGGCAGAAGCACTTCGAGATCGCCGAAGGGGGCGTCGGGGACCGGGCCGTTCTCCCGGAGCATGGCGGCGAGCTGGTCCCGGCCGCGGTCGATCTCGTCGCGGCTGCGCCCGATGACATGAGCGCCAAGCACCGACGCCGCGGCCTGTCCAAGCGCGCAGGCCTTCACGTCCTGGGCGAAGTCGGCGATGCGCCCGTTCTCGATCCGGAGGTCCACGGTGACGGTCGACCCACAGAGCGGGGAGCGGCGCCGCGCGGTCGCGGACGGCGCGTCCAGACGACCCAGATGCGGGATGTCTGCCGCAAGCGCGAGAATGCGCCCGGAATAGAGCTTGACGAGGTCCTTGTCGCTGGCCATTCCCTGTCCTCCGTGGCGCCTCTTTGAGTAAATACTCCGCATGGGGCAAATTGCAAAGGAACATCCCATGGCTTTCGATACGCAGAGCCTGCGCTTTGATGCACAGGGGCTGATTCCCGCCATCGCCCAGCAGGAAGGCACCGGCGAAGTGTTGATGATGGCCTGGATGAATGCAGAAGCGGTGGCGAAGACGCTCGAAACCGGGCGCGTAACTTACTGGTCTCGCTCGCGGAAATCCTTCTGGATCAAGGGAGAGACCTCCGGCCATGTGCAGGAACTGGTCGAGCTGCGCGTCGATTGCGACCGGGATTGTCTGCTGGTGATTGTGCGCCAGAGCGGACCGGCCTGCCACACGATGCGGCGGAGCTGCTTCTTCACGGCAATCCGCGATGGGGAGGAAGTCGAAATCCTCTCCCCAATAGTCTGAATATCCAAGGTTTCAGCGAGCAGGCCTGTAACCGCTGTTCTGGCCCCACCTCCCGCGCGGCTTCCTGATCTGAGATCGGCTCCTTCGGAGTGGATCAGGAAGGAGTTTCTCCATGGATGCTACATTGGAGGTTCTCACGGAGGATGGAGGCCGTCGGCGCAACCGCAAATGGCCTGATGCCGTGAAGGCGCGGATCGTGGCCGAGACCTTGCGCCCGGATGCAACGGTAGCAGCGGTCGCGCGGCGGCATGGGCTGAAGGCAAACCATCTGTCGGCATGGCGGACCTTGGCCCGGCAGGGCAAGCTGGTGCTTCCAGCACCGAAAGACGAGGTTGATTTCGCGGCGATGGTTCTTGCGGCCCCCTTGCCGGATGCCGGGCCAAGTGTGGACGAGCTCATCGAGATTGCCATGTGCCCGGTCACGGTCCGCTTGGCTGCGACCACCTCGGCGGTGCGCATTGCGGCGATTGCCCGTGCGCTGGCACAGACGGCATGATCCTTCCGTCGAACCGGGTGCGGAGCATGGTGGCGACCAAGCCCCGTGGACTTTCGCAAGGGACACGACGGGTT
>NZ_JBHTJT010000053.1:0-4038 GCF_042676185.1 Tropicimonas aquimaris
AGATGGAACCAAGGCGGGTCATGCACTAACAATCAAACCGGACCAGTCAGATCAGGCTCCCCACGAGGTTGTTGGCAAAGGTGATGTCGGCCGAGACGACATTGCCGAGCGCCGAGCCATTGCGGGTGACCGATCCGTTGAAATGCCCGAAGCGCTTGAGCTCGAGATCGGCAGGCGTGCCAACAGCGGTGGCTGTGTCCACCGTCTCGCCCTGTGCCACCAGCCGCGCGGTCGCGGTCAGAAGCCCCGAACTCTGCATCTGCCAGCTGAGCCGGTCGAGCACGCAGCCGGAATACATGGCAAAGCGCGGCACCTCCGGCATGCCGGTCTCGATGGAGAGGCTCGGCAACGTCCAGGCGCCTGACTGGAACTCATGCGTCCAGGGGCCGGTGCCGGTGGTCGTGGGCGCGCCAAAGGCCGCCTTGAGCCAGAAGCCGAAAGCCTCAGCGTCGAGCGGCACGACGACATCGCCGTCGGCCGTTACTGCGTCCTGGACCGGCGCCAGCGGATCGCGGCCGTAGCCGAGCAGCTCCGAGTTCAGCAGCGGCTGCTCGGCTCCAAGCGTGGTGCTGGCAAAGGGCATCTTCGTGAAGCCGCCCGCCGGCGGCATGCCATAGACAGTCTCGAACGCAAGCGCCATCTGCGCCCGCGCCCCCTGGGCTCGTGCCATGTTGGTCTCCCTGAATCTGTTTTGGGGGTTTCTTCTGCCGACCGGAGCCGGATACCTTCACTTGACCAGTCATTGCCGGGATCTCCGGTCGACCTTCACGCCCGACGCCAGGAAACCCAGCTCATGACCCAGCCCGAAAACTCGTCCGCACCCGCCACCAGTTCCAGCGGTAACCGGTCTCTCCTGGCGGCTGGCGCGCAGCTCTCGGGCGATCTCACCGTGCCGGGTGTCCTGGAACTTCTCGGGAAATGCGACGGAAAGATCTCAGCCGATACAATCGTGATTGAAGTCGGCGGGTCTGCGGACGGCGAACTTCATGCCAGCAGCGTCGCCATCAAGGGACACTTCGATGGCCGGATCTTTGGCGGTGACGTCAAACTCCAGTCCGGCGCGAAGGTTACCGGCGAGATTACCTACACGACGCTGACGATCGAGAGCGGCGCTGAAGTCACTTCGGCGCGTTTCAGTAAAGAGCAGGATCGCAAATAGGTCCCTGACATCGTTAACCCAGCGGATCGGTCGTGGTGTAGTGCAGGACGACGGGTATCACTGCAGCCTTGAAGCTGGCCGCGCCCTCGACGGGCAGATCGACCGGCCGGGGCGCCTCGGCCTCGGCCCAGTCGCAAAGCCCGCCAAGCGTGCGGTCGGCCGCGAGAGCCGTGCCAATGCTGGCGCAGAGCGTGTCGAAGGCGGTGTCACGTTCGGTGCCCTGCACGACCGCCTCGATCTCGGCGCGGTGCTGGTAGTGATGGCGGAGCGGCGACAGCGTCATCTCCGGCTCGCCTGGCTCGCCATCGCGCAGGATCAGCAGGCCGTCGGCCTGTACGCGCTCCGGCAGCACATCGCCGCGGAGGGCGGTGGCGGGCAGCGCCGAGAGCCGCGTATGCAGCGCGGAAAGGATGGTTTCGCGAGTGGTGGGCATGATCTTGCTCGGATGGAAAGGGCGGCGTTTGGTTAACCTGGCGTGCAATTCACCGATCGAGCATCAGGGGCAGGACCGAGACCGGCGGCGTCTGGACAGTAACCGGTCAGGGGCCGTCATGATTGAGCGGCATCACATTTCAGCATATTCTTAGACTGTAACATCTTGGGAAAAGACATGCCTCAGAAGGGGGACCGTTCTCGGGCCACTCAAATGGTGTCACCCGCCCAGTGGATCAGATTGGTTGTGGTTTATCTTCTGATCCCCCTGATCTTGTTCTTTTGCGCCGGAGATCTGGGGTGGTGGCAGGCATGGCTCTATTCCATTCTGTTCCTTACCGCAGGCACCGTGGGTCGCATGTGGGCGGAACAGCGCCATCCGGGTGTAACGGCCGAACGGCAGAATATTGAGAACCTCCAGAACGCAAAACCGTGGGACAAGGTGCTTGCGCCGTTGATGGCAGTCAGTATCACCTACCCAGTCGCCATTGTGGCAGGACTGGACCACCGATTTGATTGGTCGCCGGAATTTCCACTATGGCTCACTGTCATCGGCTTCATCCTGATTTCTCTTGGATACGCTTTCTCTGCATGGGCATTTGCAGAGAATCGCTTTTTCCTAAGCGTGGTGCGTATCCAGACTGATCGAGGGCATGTGGTGTGTGACAGCGGTCCGTACCGGTTTGTGCGGCATCCGGGCTATGCCGGAAGCATTCTTGCCTTGTTCGGTATTGTTCTTGCTCTGGGCTCGGTGTGGACGCTGATTCCTGTGGCGGCTTCAGCGATCGTTTCGGTACTTAGAACGGCACTTGAGGACCGGACCTTGCAGGAAGAATTGCCGGGCTATCGCGACTATGTATGTCGCGTGCGCTATCGGCTCATTCCCTGGGGCTACTGAGAAACCGGACCGGCGGCCAGATCCACAGAGCTCCTTACATTTCTACGAGTATCGGCTGGTTCGAATCTCGCTATTTTCCGAAAGCGTCTCGCAATTCTGCGGTCGGATGTCGTTGAACGATTACCGATCAGAACTTCGTCTCCACCCAGTTCGCCACAATGAGCCCCGGCACGCTGTCGATCGCCCGCTCGGCATCCCGGTCCAGATCCAGCCGCTTCGGCAACCTGACCTGCCGCACCAGCAGAAAGATCGGCACCGTGGCCCTCCCACGACCGGTCTTCGACCTCGACGCCACGCCCAGCCCTCGGGTGTTCAGCCGACCGTCGGCCACCAGCAGGCTCGGTCCGCGCCGGCGATAGACGAAGCGCAGCCGCAAACCGCGACGGCGCTCCCATTCCCCGGGTGTGATCCGGCCGCCTCTGAATCCCTTTCCTGCCGCCTCGAGCGGGATCGCCAGCCAGAACCCGTCCTTCGATCGGATCAGCGGACCGGTGTCGTGGGCCCCGACGATCACCGGGGCTTTCGACCAGACCAGCGCCGCAGCGTTCAGGCTCTCGCCCGACTTCGGGTAGGTCTGGCTCCGGATCGAGTTCGCGAGCCGGCGGCCGAGCCCGGCACCGGTGATCTGCGCGCGCCAGGCGGTCTTGAGGCCGGCCCCGGCCTCGCGCATGGCAGCGGTGACCGCCTTCTCGCCGGTCGAGATCTCGGCTGCCATAGCAGCAACCAGATCCGGCGTGGCATCCAGTTTCAGCTTCATGCCGGCCTCAGATCGAGCGTCCAGATCAGCCGCTCGCGGTCCCGGATCGGTTCGCCCTGAACCACGAAGCTCTCGGCACCGAGGATGATCAGGTCGCCCGTGTGGGGGGCCGGCAACTCCCCGACACGAACGTCGACGGTCATGGTGTCGGAGAGGACCCGGGCTTCCCCGAAGCCGGTGATCCGATCCGGCGCTTTCAGGATGGCCCGGACCGTGCGCTCCTCCGAGGTGGCCGCGGAGATCCAGACGGCCTCCGTGGCCATGTCGGCATGGCCGAAGATCCGGTCCAGCGCGACGGCAAAGGCGCTCATCGGGATCAGTTTGACGAATGCAGCCGGATCGCCAGTTTCGGGCGCTTGTTGACCGGCAGGATCGAGGCCTCGGTCATCAGGTCGATCCAGCGGCCCTTCTCGTCGAGATGCTGGCGGGCATAGAGCGGCAGGCCGATGGTATTGGCGGTCTCCAGCAGGTTGGCCGGCCCGCCATAGGTGGTGAAGGTGTCAGTGGTCCCCAGCGGGAAGGCGACGCCCTCACCTTCGGGGATCAGCCGTTCGGTGGATTTCGTCGAGAGGGTGACGTTGCCGGTATATTCCTCGAAGAGAATGCCAGCGAAGGGGAAGTTCCGCCGCACGTCCTGGCGCAGCGGCTGAGCACCGGTTGCGGCATAGAACTTGTAGGCCTCCTCGGTCTTGGCATGGGAGATCAGCTTGTCGAAGAACTCCGGGCTTGGAGTGCCCCATCTGAACTGGTCCACCGTTATGTTTAGGAAACGGAGGACAGAGAATGGCGAAC
>NZ_JBHTJT010000054.1:0-3882 GCF_042676185.1 Tropicimonas aquimaris
TGTTCGCCATTCTCTGTCCTCCGTTTCCTAAACATAACGGTGGACCAGTTCAGATGGGGCACTCCAGTGGCAAGAGCACGCTACTTCGGCTGATCTGCGGTTTAGACGAGGTGAGTGGCGGACAAATCCTGATTGATGGGCAGGACGTCACTGGAAAGGCTGCGGCTGAGCGGAATCTTGGAATGGTGTTCCAGAACTATGCGCTGTTTCCGCATATGACGATCGAAGAAAACATCTCTTATGGTCTGAAAATCCGCAAGGTTCCGGCGGCTGAAAAGAAAAAACAGCTTGAACGGGTGGCGGACCTGATGGCGCTTGGTTCTTTGCTGGATCGCAGGCCGGGCCAGCTCTCTGGCGGGCAACAGCAGCGGGTTGCTCTGGCGCGCGTTCTGGTTTCAGGTCGGCCGCTGGTGTTGATGGATGAACCCCTGTCCAACCTCGACGCGAAGTTGCGCGTCGAAATCCGCAGCGAGATCCGGTCGCTCAACAAGAAGCTGGGAATCACGATCGTCTATGTAACCCATGACCAGAGTGAAGCCCTGTCCATGTCCGATCGCGTAGTCCTGATGAACGCTGGAGAAGTCGCTCAAGTAGGCACGCCAAAAGAGCTCTACGAGCAGCCTGCCAACACGTTTTCGGCCACGTTCATCGGTACGCCGCCGACCAATATCCTGGATTCGTCCGAGGTCGGTTATCCTGCCAACCTGAGCATAGCCGACGGGCATGCCGTAGCCGATTGCAAATTCGGAATTCGTCCTGAAAACCTCGGGTTTCCGGCCGCGGACCAAGAGTTCCAGGTCAAGGCGCGCGTTCGGAGCGTGGAATACGAGGGAAAGGTCTTTCTGATCCACCTCGTGACAACTGCCGGAACATCGATGGTGTTGTCCTATTCGGGCGCTTCGGTGCCGCAGGAAGGCGAAGAAATCACGGTCGGTTGGGAACGAGAGCAGACGCATCTGTTCTCAAAGAAGAATGGCAAGGCAATCGCCATAACACGTTAAGAAATCGGGATCGGGAGGATCCCACCACTATAACAAGGAGGAGAAACAAAATGCCTTACAAATGTATTTCGGCAATGCCTTTGGTAATCGGAGCCCTTTTGGGGGTCAGCGCCACCAGTTTGCAAGCTGCTGATCTGGAATTCTATTTCCCGGTCGGTGTAAATGCGCCTGCGGTTGCCACAATCGAAGAGCTGACCAATGCATGGGCCGCTCAAAATCCCCAGCATACCGTCAAGGCGGTCTATGCAGGCAACTACGAAGAAACGACGACCAAGGCGTTGACCGCAGCACAAGCCGGCGATCCGCCACAAGTGGCCGTCCTTCTATCCATCGATCTGTTCACGCTGGTCGAAGAGGATGTCATTCTTCCGATCTCGGACATTGCTACCTCGGACGAGGACAAGGCGTGGATGGATGGTTTCTACCCGGCTTTCATGTCGGACGCGGTATTCGAGGGCAAGACATACAGCATTCCGTTCCAGCGCTCGACGCCGGTGCTGTATTACAACAAGGATGCCTTCCGCGCCGCTGGTCTTGATCCGGAATCGCCGCCCAAGACTTGGGATGAGATGATCGAGATGGGCAAGAAACTGGTCGTCAAGGATGCCAACGGCAATGTCACCCAGTGGGGCACCCGAATTCCGACCCTCGGACTTGGAGGGGCGTGGCTCTTTGGCGGACTTGTCGTCTCGAAGGGGGATGTGCTCTCCACCGAAACCGGCACCGAAGCGCGGTTCGATACACCCGCAACGAACGCGGCGCTGGAGTTCCTTGTGCAGTTGTCCGAAGAAGGTGTGATGCAATCGGGAGGCATCTCCTGGGGGGATACGCCGAAAGCCTTCCTCGAAGGTCAGACCGCTTCAATGTGGACCTCAACCGGCAACCTCGCGTTCGTAAATGAAAATGCGGAATTCGACTGGGGCACTGCCTTCCTTCCTGGTGGTGACGGTCCCGGCGCACCGCTTGGCGGCGGCAATTTCTACATTTTCAGCGACACGACCGACGAAGAGCGTGCAGCAGCTCTGGACTTCATCAAATTTATGACGGCCTCGGAGAACGCAGCAAAGTGGAGCATCGCCACGGGATATGTGGCACCGCGGCCAGACACTTGGGAAACCCCGGCGATGAAAGCCTATTCCGAAAATCTGCCTCAGGCACTCGTTGCGCTTGATCAGTTGCCCTACGCCTACCGCGAATTCGCAACATTCCAGCGTGCCAAGGTGACACAGTTTCTGGTGGACGCGATTGAAAGCGTTGTGACTGGCGGCAGCACGGCGGCCGAGGCATTGGCTAAGGCCCAGGAAGGCGCCGACAGCGTCCTCAGCGACTATAAGTAAGGCGTGCCTGGATCCTTGGCTCCTGACTGATGACCTGCGCGCGCTCAGTATTGCGCGCAGGCAACCGCCCGACAAAGGGGACTGAAACAACATGAACAAGCGTCTGCCTTTGGGCCTTGGCATTATCTTGCTGGTGTTACCGTGTTCACTGCTTGTGGCGTTTACCCATTATCCGGCGGTACGAGCGCTTTTGAACTCGCTTTGGAACAATGCCAGTTCACGCCGCCCATCGAAGTTTGTCGGACTTGAGAATTACGAAGCCTTAATTGCAGATGAAAAGCTGATGCAGGTTCTAACGAACAGCGGTTTATACGCTCTTGGAACCATTCCCCTTGCGATTTTTCTGTCGATCAGCATGGCGCTTTTGGTGAATTCGAAATTCCCGGCAACAGGCCTTATGCGGTTGTCTTTCTTTCTGCCGACGATGCTGCCACTGGTGGCCGTGGCAAATATCTGGCTGTTCTTCTATGCGCCAGGCATTGGCCTTGCTTCGCAATTGATGAACGCCGTCGGCCTTCCGACGATCAATTTTCTTGGCAGCACTGAAACATCGCTTGTGTCGATGATGGTGGTTGCCGTCTGGAAGGAAGCCGGGCTTTTTATGATCTTCTATCTCGCGGCCCTTCAGTCGGTGCCCGAGAGCCTCAAGGATGCCGCCCGGCTCGAAGGCGCGGGGCCAGTGCGGGTGTTTTTCGACGTGATCTTTCCGCTGCTGCGCCCGACGACAATCTTTGTGGCGGTGAACGCGCTGATCAATGCCTTCCGGCTGATCGACCACATCATCGTCATGACCAAGGGCGGTCCCGACAACTCCAGCGCATTGTTGCTGTTCTATATCTACGAGGTCACCTTCCGCCAGCGCGACTTTGCCTATGGCGCGACGCTTACCGTTCTGATGGTCGCCCTTCTCGGTGTCCTGGCGGCCTTCCAATTCTGGGTTCTGGACAGAAAGACGCATTACCAATGACCAAGGGTTTGAAC
Source organism: Tropicimonas aquimaris (assembly GCF_042676185.1). NCBI lineage: Bacteria > Pseudomonadati > Pseudomonadota > Alphaproteobacteria > Rhodobacterales > Roseobacteraceae > Tropicimonas > Tropicimonas aquimaris. The sequence continues at coordinate 3,320 of NZ_JBHTJT010000054.1, forward strand.
AGGATACTGATGACCACGCTGGCCTTTGTTCTGGCAGGGATTTGGGGGCTTCCCTTTCTTTATTCGGTGTGGACCGCGTTCCACGAAGAGAAATATTCGGCCAATTTCAAGTGGAACGCGCCGATCACGTTCGAGAATTTCGTTCAGGCTTGGAATGCGGCACCTTTCGCTCTGTATTTCGCGAACACATTCATCCTGATCACAATCGTGATCGTAGCGAACTTCATTCTCTGCACGCTGGTCGCCTATGCTTTCGTGCGCTACAAGTTTCGCTGGGCTGGCTTTGCCTTTGCGCTGGTGATGGTGCAGCTTCTGATCTCGCCGGAGATCCTGATCGTCGAGAATTACCTGACCCTGTCTCGCATCGGGCTGACCGACACGATCATCGGGATCGCCCTGCCATATCTGAACTCTGCCTTTGGTATATTCCTTCTGCGTCAGACCTTCATGAGCGTTCCGAAGTCGTTGGACGAGGCGGCACAGCTTGAAGGTGCGGGTGGAGTGCCCCATCTGAACTGGTCCACCGTTATGTTTAGGAAACGGAGGACAGAGAATGGCGAACA
>NZ_JBHTJT010000055.1:0-2303 GCF_042676185.1 Tropicimonas aquimaris
TGTTCGCCATTCTCTGTCCTCCGTTTCCTAAACATAACGGTGGACCAGTTCAGATGGGGCACTCCAGTTTACCTTGGAAGTTGAACCACTTGATGCTTCCGCCGAATGGGAGTGGCGTCAGGATGTTGCCTCGGCTCTCACGATCAAATCGATCCCGGGTCTAGAGCAGACCGCATGGAACCACTCTGCCCAGCTCAGGGAGTTAAAGGCCCGAGATGTATGCGCGTCCATCGGGCACGAGTTGCGCCAGTTCAAGGAGCAAGAGCTGGGTGGCATAGACCTCAACTGCGTGATGCTCACGTCTGCACGTCCAGTTTGGTGTGCAAACCGCACCGGCGAGAGGCCTAAGGCTGGGCCAATTGCAAAGCATAGCCGCCTGTTCGGGCATGCGACAAACAAGGAGGTCATCTCACCTGAGAACCGGACTGTCACCACTGAGTGGAGCACCACAGGTGTACAGTTTGTGCCGAACCAAACACGCGGCACCAACGACCACGTCTCGTGCACACATGCAGTTTACCTCTACGACCAAAACCCGAACCCGCAACTTCTGAGCTTCCTAGGCATGAAGAGGGACAGCCTTGAAGCCCGCAGGTTCTCGGATGCATACGCTCTCACCGAGTTGGTGCAGTGGCTGTTCCGATCAGCTATCCGGGTTGGCGGCATCAATGGGACGCACAAGTCGGGGAGACCCCGCGAACGTGCTACCGTCTACATCCCGTCTGAGAGAATGCGCAACCTCCTGACGAACTGGTTGGAAACCGGCAAGGTCTCTGCACTGTCGAAAGATGGATCTCGGCCTCGGCGAGCAGTCCGGCCGAGCAAGCGCCGAACCCGGCCTCGCAAGAGCGCTGAGCGCCGCAAGGGGGCGGCGTGATGTGTGCGACATCCACATTGCCGAGAACCCGTGAGGAGGCCGCCCAGCGCGGCCTCTCGCGTTTCTGGACCGGGCGGGCTTGCAAGACGGGCCACATGGCAGAGCGGTACGCAAGCAACGGCCAGTGCGTCCAGTGCAACCGTGAGCGCTCCAGGCAGAGAGAGCGTGAGCGGGCCGCTGGCGACCCTTCATTTCGGATGTATCGTTCGGTTCATCGGCGGTCGGGGCAGGTGCTTTCTGGACGCTACAGCCCGTCAGAGGCACTTGGATGTAACCAAGTCGCTTTGCGGCGGTTCATCGGGGCCAAGTTCACCGAGGGAATGTCCTGGGGCCGTTACGGTCAGTGGGAGGTCGATCACGTCCTACCACTCTCCTCCGGGAAAACCTTGGAGGAGCTGGTCGCACTGTGCCACTACTCGAACCTCCAACCGCTGTGGAAGCGCGACAACATAGTTAAGGGCGGGGCTTAGGCCCCGTCCACTTCAGTGGCGGTATCTATCTGCTTTGGCAATACGCGACCCCGAACCGGGGTTCGACGACCGTGAAGCTAGCTCAATCGTTGTCCGTCGAGTTGCGGTCTACTCCGTTGCCAGGTCAATGAGGTTGGTGTTGCCGGGCACCTTGTCGGAGTTGGTCATCAAGATGCATTCGAGCGCCTGCTTAGCGGGAATAAAGGCACCGTCATACCCGAAGTCGTGCCAGTCGATGTTCTCACGGGCACCCAGTCTGTCTTGATGCATTTTGTCTCGGATGACTTTGACCTGAGATACGTGCCGCTCAAGCTCGCGGTCGTGTGTCGGGTCGAAGTGGGCAACCAACGCAGCTTTCCACTGGTCCACGCCGACCCGGCGCTCCGCATCTCCTCCAGCGTTGGCGAGGTGAAAGGCGGAGCCTAGCCCTTCGCACACTGAGAAAGTGCCTACGCAGAACTCAAAGGTCATTACTTGGAAGTATGGCTCAAACAAAACCGAACGACTTGTTGTCCGAGAATCTTGCTGAGGCTGAATAAGTCCCGCCTTCATCTCAAGCCCAACCAGCGTGTGCTTTAGGTTGGACACGAGCCGCCGTTTGACTTCGCGGTTCCAATCGTGAGGGATTGTCGCCTTCAGCCATCGCTCCCAGTCACTAGAGGTGGATAGGCAATGCCAGCCGTCAACTCCGTCGTGTATCTCGTCCAAGTAAAACACTGCTTGCTCCATGTGCTCCCAACTGCTGCGCTACCGAATGTCAGGCACGTAGATTTGCCTGAGCGGGATCATCGTGCGGTATCTAGGTGAAAGCTGCGAGTAGTGTCGGACGACGAGTTCGAACAGTTGCTCGCCGTCGATGAGCCGCAACTTGGACAAGTTGCTGGAGTGCCCCTGAACTTGCCCCCATTTGACCGGACACCTACGCGGTTTCGGTTTGGGCCCTGATGAACTCGCGG
>NZ_JBHTJT010000056.1:0-73802 GCF_042676185.1 Tropicimonas aquimaris
GCAGCCCAACTTCAACCAACCCGAAAGGTCGCATGACGACCGGACCAGAAACGGGGTGAAGTCCCCCCCCATCATGCACTAAGACTGAAACCGGACCACCCGATGGGGGCAGGCCAGTGTGAGGAGCTTTGTTCCACCTTACCCTTTACGCACGTTAGGCGACCACGGCGCACTGCTCAGCTCTCAGCCCCCCCCGAGCCGCTACAAAAGCCACAATTCCTAGATTTCTTAAGAGCCTAGGCATCTGAGAAATCAGGACCGAAGTACATATCACGTAGGCGAGTTACCTGGTCGTTTGCAGCTAGGACAGATAATCCAGTGTTCGATACATACGCTACAAAACCCGAAAAGAACTGATAGCCATGTTGCGACGAAGTCGGCAGCAACTCGAAGATCAAAAGAATACTGAGGGCCGCCCTGCAAACCTCGGCACAGCCATCAAGACGCGAAGTCGCCACCTAAGCTCCTCGGGTCCATGCACCACGCGCACGCTCCTGACGCCGCTCCTGTGGGCGTGGACTGCCCTTCGAAGGACTTTCTCCTTGTTGCGCGTGTCCGTGAAAACGCTACTCGCGTTGCTTCTGGTGATGTCCCTTCTCTTCAACGTAGCCACGATCACGATGACCGGGGTTTACACTGCGGTATCCGGCGCCCTCTCCGCAGTTGGCGTCAGTACCGTGATGTCCCGGCAATCAGCTGTCCTAGCGCGACAATCAGCTGTGCTGGCCCGACAATCTGCTGCGGCCACGGCATCGCTAGCAAGGGCGAACAAGATTGCTGAGAAAGCAGAAGAATTTAGTAAGAAAACAAAGGCGATAACCAAATCAACGACCGATCGAGTTAAACGCAGGGTTGTGAGAGGTGCGGCGCGTAGTACCTCTTCCGTTTTCGGAGAGGCCATCCCGGTCTTGGGAACAGCCGTAATTGTTGGCGTGCTCGCTCTCGAGATTAAGGACGCTTGCGATACGGCCCAAGACATGGCTGGCCTCGAGGCAGCTCTTGATGCAGAAAATGATCCGGAGGCGGCACGCCAGCGAGCTGTAGACACATTTAGCTGCACCGACCTCATCCCAGACGCGGACACCCTGCCCTCAGGAATGGATGTCTGGAAAGGCATGATTGAAGCTCCCGGAAAGGCATGGGACGCCGCAGCAGAGTTCGTTGTTGGCCTGCCCGACATTGATAGGTCAGGGAATGCCAATAAGATCATTGGATGGATCGGGGGGCTTATGACCGACGTGAAGGACCTTTTCGGTGAAGGCAGCAACGTCGAATAGCAAGGTTTTCCATACGTGGCTCGCGGACTGCTACTGGCAGATAGCAACGACCTGCTGCCAGCGGAGGGTCAGAAAAGGCCTGCGCCTCCCTACACTTTCGCCACGCAATGCGGCCGTCCCGCCACACTGGGTTCACTGAAGTTCCTAGGGGCCCTTTAGAGGCAAAGTTTGCTGCGAAAGCGAACGCCCGCGGTCGTTGGTAAGCTCGCGGGATCTTTGCATGAGAAAAAAGCGTACCGTAACGCCGAAAGGGGCCCAAGAGGGGGACCGAAGTCAGCCCCCACGGGTCAATAAATTGATAAATATGGATTATTTTCGTCCTGATGGTGCGGTCGAGAAGACTCGAACTTCCACGGGAGTTACCCCACAGCGACCTCAACGCTGCGCGTCTACCAATTCCGCCACGACCGCACGTGATCAGGTAGGCTCGGCGCTTCTAGCGAAGCCGCGCGGGGATGAAAAGGGGTTTTTTCGGCTTTCGTAAAGCTTCTGTCGCAAATCGCGCGGACGAGCGCCCGGGGAGTGCTCCGGGCGCCCACGTCAACCCTGGTTTGCAAAGGTCACTGGCTGATCTGGAAGCTCGGCATCGCCGTCGAGGAGGCCGCCTGCGGCTGTATCGCCCGCGGCGCGCTACCGGTTCCATTGAGTTCGGACGCCGCCGTGAGGATCAGCTCGTTGCGGCCCTCCTGCCCCGGCGCAAAGACCGGCGTGGTCCCGCGGGCGATCGCGTCTGCGCTGGACTGGTACCAGGCCAGCGAAAGGTCCGGGCGTTTCGACGCGCCGAATCCCTGCGAGAGGTGATGGCCGAGCAGCTCGCCATAGACCGGCTCGCCCAGCACGACGAGAATCAGCGCCGAGCCCAGGGCGACGTTCAGGTCATCGACCCGGTAGCCGTCGCCGAGGCAGATCTTCGCCGTCTGCACCATCTGGGCCGGCGACATTCCCGTCGAGAGCACGAATTGCGAGACCTGCTGGACGACCGCCTCCTTGTCGTTCACCGACATCGCGGCAACCTGGTCCTTCAAAAGCGGCGCGAGCTGCTTGCACTGTGCGGTGATCTCGGCCGCTGAGACGCCCTGCACCTTGCCGATCAATTGCTCGCTCTGGGCGATGGCATAGGTCCGCGCGAGGCAGAACTGTTCGTTCAGCGCAACCGCGGGATCAGACATGGAGGCGAGGGTCGCAAAGCCGCCGTTGGCGTTGGTCATCAGGTTGACCGCGTTGCAATGCGAGGCGAGCGAGGCCTCGCTGGCTTCGCCGAGGAAGCTGGGCATCTTCGGCCCCTCGTCCACGGCCACTTCCGTCACCGGCGCAGCGGGCTCCGCGGCAACCGGTACTGGCGCCGGCGCAGCAGGTTGCGCGACGGCGGGGTTCACGACGACGGTGGTGGTTGCCGGCGGCACGACGCCCGCCATGGCCCCGCCCGCCAATTGGTCGCGATAGGTGATCAGCAGCCCCTTGGGCCCCATCGGGTTCGCCGCGATGAGCTGGTTCGTCGTCGGCCCGCCGGCGAGCGCACGGTTGTGCGAGGTCAGCAGGAAGTCCTTCTCGTACTGGGTTAGCTGGCCCGTCGCCGGGTAGCCCATGTGCGCCTGATAGCTGGAGATTGCCGCACGAGAATTGCGCCCGAGCACGCCGTCGGCGCCACCGGCATTGAACGCGAAATAGTTGAGCGCGTGCTGAACCGAACGGTTCTCGGCCCGTTGCGCCGAGGAAATGCCGGAACTGTAGGTCTTCTTGGAAGGCGCCGCCTGGCGGTAGACGGTGGTGGTCCGGCGCTGCTGGTCGCGGGCGATGGCGTTGCCGATGATGCCGCCGACGATCGCGCCGGCGATGGCGTCCCCCGCATCCGCGGCCGCCCGGTGGGCCGGGCCGATGGCGAGAGTTCCTGCAAGCAAGGTCGAGACGAGGATGCGTCCTTTCATGTCAATCTCCTGATATATTCACGGTCGAAAAAGAGGATTGGGCCATGGCGGCCCCAATAACGTTTGTCTAATGGTCATGGCCGACACCGATTCGAGTCAAGCTTGGGGGCCAGCATGGTTGAGTGGATCACGTCCGACGGGCTCGTCCCCTACGAGACGGCCGTCGCCGAAATGGAGCGCCGCGTGGCGGAAATAACCGCCGGCACCGCCGACGAGGCGGTCTGGCTGCTCGAGCACCCGCCACTCTACACCGCCGGCACGTCGGCCCGGCCGGCCGACCTCAAGCAGCCAGGCCGATTTCCCGTCTACGAGAGCAAGCGAGGCGGCCAGTATACGTATCACGGGCCCGGACAGCGGGTCATCTACGTGATGCTCGATCTCAACCGGCGCGGGCGGGACGTGCGCGCCTTTGTCGAGCATCTCGAGACCTGGGTCATCGATACCCTCGACACGTTCAACGTGAAGGGCGAGATCCGTCCCGGCCGCGTTGGCGTCTGGGTCGCGCGGCCCGAGAAGGCCCCCCTGCCCGACGGCACACCCCGGGAGGACAAGATCGCCGCCATTGGCATCCGGCTCCGGAAATGGGTGAGCTTTCACGGGATCTCGATCAACGTGGAGCCGGACCTCGGCCATTTCGACGGAATCGTGCCCTGCGGCATCTCCGGCCATGGCGTCACCAGTCTTGTCGACCTCGGCCTGCCGGTGACGATGAACGACCTCGACGTCGCGCTGCGCAGCACCTTCGAGCTCGTTTTCCCTGAACTGAACCAAGGCGTCTCGGACCGAGGATCGCGGAGCAGAGGCACCAGCAGTTAGTCCGGAACGCCACCGAAGCCTTCCCAGAACTGGACCATGTGGTTGCGATGGGGAAACGGCTCATCCGGCACCGGAACCTCGAGAAACCGACAGAGCGGCTCCCAGCCCTCGGCAACGTCGAAAACGAGAAGCTGATCTGCCGGGACCTCGTCGCGCACCTGCTCTGTGTTGAGCCGGAAAGCTTTCAACGTGGTGTCCGGATTGGCGTAGTCACCGCCGAAGATCCGCATACCGACGATCTCGTGCGCGGCGTCCAGCATATCGCGACCATGACCCGATATATCGAGTTGCTTGTACAGACCGAGCATTCGCCCGATGGTCTCGGCAAAACTGGCAACCCATTTCTCCTCCGGGCGGACGCTGTGCACCACCTTCGCATCGGGGTTGAGCGCGCGAAGCTCCCGCCAGACCGCGGCGCCGGGCCAGTCCACCTGTGCCCGATACCCCTCGAATGCGGCTTCGAGATCCATGTCGCGGCCTGCCGCCAGATCCTGCCTGTGCGAGACCTGTTCGGGATTGGCAAAGACTTCCGCCATGTGGTGACAGGGACCGAAGCCGAGACGTTCGAGCCCGTCCTTCTGCGACCTCGTGCCGGTTCGCCCAAAGCCCGACCCAATAACGGAAAGCTCCATGCCACTGTCTCCTCAAGAAAAATTCTATCACTGTAGATAGTGGCGACGCGGGACCGGACCCTCGCCGCACCCAATCCAGGAAGCGTGCGCCACGAGTTCCCCCACGGCAACGATTCGTTCGCCCGGTCCTTCGACCGCATGGAACGAGATTGACGCGGTGCGATTCGGTGCCCCGATTCCGCGACCGGCTTGTGCCGCCCATACTTGAACCGCGTCACGACCCGGCTGACCGGGTGGCGCAGGTCCCGGCGCGCCGCGGCAATTTGCATTCCGCAAACTGCATATAGGCCATGTTGTGAGCGCATTGCTTGTTGCTGACGGTCCCCTTACGCCCTAATGTGAGCGTCGGACGCGGGGGGCGCCGATCCAACGATGCTGCCCCCGAAAAACAGGACACACTTCATCCGGAGGGAATGCATGGCCGATGCAGCCATTCACGGGCATGACCATGAGGACAATCGGGGCTTCTTTACCCGTTGGTTCATGTCCACCAACCACAAGGACATCGGGATTCTCTACCTGGTGACCGCGGCCGCCATGGGCTTCATTGCGGTCTTCTTCACCGTTCTGATGCGCATCGAACTGATGACGCCCGGCGTGCAGCACATGTGCATGGAGGGCTTCCGGCTCTTCGCCAGCTCGACTGATGGCTGTACACCCAACGGCCATATCTGGAACGTGCTGATCACGGCCCACGGCATCCTTATGATGTTCTTCGTGGTGATTCCGGCGCTCTTCGGGGGGTTCGGCAACTACTTCATGCCGCTGCAGATCGGCGCGCCGGACATGGCGTTCCCGCGGCTGAACAACCTCAGCTTCTGGATGTACTTTGCCGGCTGCTGCCTCGCAGTGGCCTCGGTGCTCAGCCCGGGCGGCAACGGCCAGCTGGGTTCGGGCGTGGGCTGGGTGCTCTACCCGCCGCTCTCGACCAATGAAGGCGGCTACTCGATGGACTTGGCGATTTTTGCCGTCCACGTCTCCGGCGCCTCGTCGATCCTCGGCGCGATCAACATGATCACGACCTTCCTGAACATGCGCGCCCCGGGCATGACCCTGCACAAGGTGCCGCTCTTCGCCTGGTCGATCTTCGTCACCGCCTGGCTGATCCTGCTGTCGCTACCCGTTCTGGCCGGCGCCATCACCATGCTGCTGACCGACCGCAATTTCGGCACCACCTTCTTCGATCCGTCTGGCGGCGGCGATCCGATCCTCTACCAGCACATCCTGTGGTTCTTCGGCCACCCGGAAGTGTACATCGTGATCGTTCCCGGCTTCGGCATCGCATCCCACGTTATCGCCACCTTCTCGCGCAAGGCGATCTTCGGCTACCTGCCGATGGTCTACGCGATGGTTGCGATCGGCGTGCTCGGCTTCGTCGTCTGGGCGCACCACATGTACACCGTGGGCATGTCGCTCAGCCAGCAGAGCTACTTCATGCTCGCCACGATGGTGATCGCGGTGCCGACAGGCATCAAGATCTTCAGCTGGATCGCGACGATGTGGGGCGGTTCGGTGGAGTTCAAGACTCCGATGCTCTTCGCCATGGGCTTCCTGCTGCTCTTCACCGTCGGCGGCGTGACCGGCATCGTGCTCAGCCAGGCCGGCGTGGACCGCGCCTATCACGACACCTACTACGTCGTGGCGCACTTCCACTACACCATGTCGATGGGCGCGGCCTTCACCATCTTCGCGGGGGTCTACTTCTACTTCTCGAAGATGACGGGCAAGCAGTACAACGAGACGCTCGGCAAGGTGCATTTCTGGCTGTTCTTCATCAGCGTGAACCTGACCTTCTTCCCGCAGCACTTCCTGGGCCGTCAGGGCATGCCGCGCCGTTACATCGACTATCCGGAGGCCTTCGCCACCTGGAACTACGTTTCGTCGATCGGCGCGCTGCTGGGCTTCGCCTCCTTCCTGCTGTTCTTCTACATCATCTTCTCGGCGCTGCGTTCCGGCGCCAAGGAGACGCGGGCGAACCCGTGGAACGAGTGGGCCGACACGCTGGAGTGGACCCTACCGTCTCCGCCGCCGGAGCACACCTTCGAGACGCTCCCCAAGCAGAGCGACTGGGACAAGGGCCACGCGCACTGATCCCGCTTCCGGAGCGGCCAAGCCCGCATCGGTACCCGGACGACATCGACCTGCCGCGCACCGCGCGGCAGGTTTTTTCTTGTCTGAAGGTTGGCTGGAAGCCCGAGCGATCGACGTCGGGGAGCAGCGGGCCAGAGCTGCGGCATGGAATGCCGCTCGCGTCACTGCAACGGACAAAAGAAACACGGGCCGGCTGTGTTGGCCGGCCCGTTTTCGGGGGATCGCGTCGTCAGTGGCAGGCCGCTAGGCGCCCTGCGCCGCCTGCCCTTTCTCCAGTTCCAGCCGCTGGGCCGCCGCTCCCGGCTCGCCGCCGAGTGGCGCGAGCAGGCGATAGAAGACCGGCGTGAGGAACAGGGTGAAGACGGTGGCAAATCCGAGCCCGCCGACGATGACCCAGCCAACCGCCTCGCGCGCCTCCGCGCCCGCGCCGGAGGCCATCACCAACGGCAGGCCACCGACCACGGTGGACACCGCCGTCATCATCACCGGCCGCACCCGCAAGCGCACCGCGTCGCGGATCGCCGTGTCAATGTCGAGCCCGCGCTCCCGGAGCTGGTTGGCGAACTCGACGATCAGGATGCCGTTCTTGGCCATGATGCCGATCAGGATCACCAGGCCGATCTGGCTGTAGTAGTTGAGCGTGCCGCCCGTCAGCCAGATCGCCATCACAGCCGCGCCGAGCCCGAAGGGCACGGTCAGCATGATCACCACCGCCGAAGCGAAGCTCTCGAACTGCGCCGCCAGCACCAGCAGGACCACCAGCAGCGCCACGCCGAACACCAGCGCGGTGCCCGACTGGCTTTCTTCCAGCGTCGCCGCCTCGCCCATGAATATCAGGCGGACATCGTCCGACAGGATTTCCGCGGCCAGGTCCTCGGCCCGCGCCGCGGCTTCGCCGAGGCTCACGTCGGTGCCGAGGTTGGCCTCTCCCGGCACAGCGCGGGAGCGCTCCTCGCGCGACAGCCGGGAGGCGGTGGAGGAGGAGGTCAGCGTCACCACCGAGGAGAGCGGCACGAAGACGCCATCCCGGCTCAACGACCAGACATTCTCGATGTCGGACGGGTCCTGGATCGGCTTGCCGCCCGGCACCATCCGCACATCCGTCTCCTCGCCATTGACGAAGACCTCCGTCGCGACGACGCCCTGGGTCAGGGTGTTGATCGTGGTGGCGATGCTTTCCGGCGAAAGGCCTAGCTGGGTTGCCATCTCCCGGTCGATATCCACCGACAGGAGCGGTGTGGTCGTGTCGTAGGAAAGCCGCGGGTTGGCGAAGGTCGGGTCCTGCTCCATCGCCGCGATCAGTGAGTCGCCTTCCGCAGCCAGCGCGGTGTAATCCTTGCCCAGAAGCGCGAACTGAAGCCCGCGCCCGGCGCCCCGGATCCCGAGGCTGTTGGGCGACACCGCGAAGACGGAGATACCGGGCACGTTGCGCAGCTGGCGGTTCAATTCGCCAAGCAGTTCCTGGGCCGTCCGGTCGCGCGCTTCCCAATCCGCCAGTCGCACGATTACCGCCGCCCCGGAGGAACCGCCCCGGCCGATCAGCGACTGCACGGCGGCGATCTCGCCACTCTCCACGTATGGCTCGATCAGTTCTTCGATCTTGCTGACCTGTGCATCGGTGAAGCTCAGGCTCGCCCCGGACGGCGCCGAGCCGACGATGAAGAACGCGCCCCTGTCCTCGGACGGTGTGAGGGCCGACGAGAGGTTGGTGAAGGTCCCGCAGCCGACGATCGCAAAGGCGATGGCGACCCCGATCGCAATGGCCGGCGCGGCCAACGTGCCGTCCACGATCCGCAGGTAGAGCCCAGAGAGCCCGCGGCGGCTGCGCGCCTCTTCCTCGGCCTCGGTGACGTGCTCGTCTCCGCCCGGGTCCAGCTTCGAGGCCAGCATCGGGGCGAGCGTCAGGGCCACGACCGAGGACAGCATCACGCAGAAGGCCAGCACGAAGCCGAACTCGGCAAATATGCCACCCGCCTGTCCCGGCAGGAAGGAGATCGGCACGAAGACCGCGGCCAGCGTCGCCGTGGTGGAGACCACGGCAAAGAACACCTCGTTGGTGCCGGTCGCGGCGGAAACGCGCGCGCCCATGCCCTGGTGGCGGCGGCGCACGATGTTTTCGACCACGACGATAGCATCGTCGACCACCATGCCGGTGGCCAGCACCAGCGCCAGGAGCGTGATCGTGTTGATGGAGAAGCCCGCAAGCCAGATCGCCGCCACCGAGCCGAGCAGCGAGACCGGAATGGTCACCGCCGGGATCAGAACCGCCCGCCAGGACAGCAGGAAGGCAAAGATCACCGCAACGACGATCAGCACGGCCATGCCGATGGTCATCGACACTTCCTCGATCGATTTCTCGATGAAGACGCCGTCGTCCGACACCACGATCAGCCGCACGTCGTCCGGCAGATCGGATTCGAGTTCGGCCACGGCGGCACGGACGCCCTGCGAGATCGCAAGCGTGTTGCCGAGCGACTGGCGCACCACCGACATGCCGACCGAGCTCTGCCCGTCGACCCGGGAGAAGATCTCGCGTTCCTTGGCCGTGAGCTGAACCAGAGCGACATCGCCCACGCGGGTATGCGCATTGACCCGGAGATCGGCGATGGTCTCGGCGGTGATCTCGGGGTTCGCGCTGCGCAGAAGCACCGACTGGCTGCCCGAATCGAGGTCCCCCAACGCCGTATCGATCCGGAGCGTGGCGAGCGCCTCGCCGATGTCGTCGAGTTCGAGGCCGCGGCCCACGAGTGCTGTCAGGAAGACCTCGACGCGGAACTCGTTCTCCTGCCCGCCCATGATCTCGATCTCGGCTATGCCGTCGATCGAGGACAGCCGGTCGGTCACCAGCCCCTCGGCCAGTTCGGTCATCTCCGCCATCGGCGCTTCGCCGATCAGGGCGAGGCGGATGATCGGGTCGGAATCCGAATCGTTCTTGGCAATGGTGGGATCGTCGATGCCGTCAGGGAGCTGGCGTTCGGTCTGGCTGATGATCTCGCGCGCCTCGTTGGCGGCGGTGTCGACATCGGTGCCTTCATTGAGCTCCAGCGTCAGCCGGCTAATGCCGTAGCTGGAGTAGGAGGAGATCGATTTCAACCCGTCGAGCTGCGCCAGGGCGTCCTCTACGACCGACGTCACCTCGGAATCGACCGTCTCCGGCGCGGCGCCGTCCCAGTTGATGCGGACCGACACCACCGGCTGGTCGACATCGGGCATTTCGCGAATCTCGACGCTCGTCAGGGCGGCGAGACCGGCGATGGCGATCAGCAGGTTGAGCACGATGGCGAGGATGGGGCGCGACACGAAGAGATCGGCGAACCCGGAACGGATCAAACGGTGCGCCATCAGTTGGCGCTCCCCTCGGCGGAGGCGCCCGGCGCGGCCTCGGCGGAGGCGACCCTGGCCGGTCGCGGGCTTTCAGCGGCGGACGCCGCCCCTGCCTCGGCCTCGCCCGCGCTGCCCGCCGGCGCCTCGCGGCGCGGAGCTGCCATGTCCGCGGCGGTGCCGACCTCGGCCCCTTCACGCATCTTCTGGACGCCCTCCACCACGATCTGCTGTCCGGGCACAAGCTCGGCGTCGAGCCAGACCCGGTCCTCGCTCCGATGGCGAATGGCGACGCTCTGCGAACGCGCCACGCCGTTCTCGACCACCCAGACGGAGGCCCCGTCCCGGCCCCAGGTGATGGCATTTGCCGACACGCTCGGCAGCGGTTCGTTCTGGGTGTCGAGGATCACGTTGAAGATCATCCCCGGCAGCATGTAGCCGTCCGGGTTCTCGACCCGCGCGCGCACCTTGACGGTGCGGGTGGTGCTGTCGATCTGCCGGTCGAAGCCCTCGATCACGCCCTGGAACACCCGGCCGGGAAGCGATCCGGTGGTCAGGCGCACGGTCTGGCCGACCTCGACGATCCCCGCCGCACGGTCCGGCAAGCCGAACTCGATGCTCAGGACCGACTGGTCGGTGATGGTCACGATGGGCGTGCCGGCGGCGAGAAAGGCGCCGGGCTCGACATCGGTGAGGCCGAGCATTCCGGAGATCGGGGCACGAATCGTCTTTTGCTCGAGGTCATATTCTGCGCGGGCCAAGTTGGCCTCCGCGATCTCCACCTGCGTGCTGGCCTCGGTCTCGGCCACGGCCGAGACGACACCGCTGTTGGACTGGCGCAGCGTGGTGTAGCGCTCCAGTGTGGAGCGCGCCTCGGAGAGACTGGCCATCGCAGAGCGCAGGGCGATCTGCTCCACTCGGTCGTCGAGCGAGACCAGCGGATCACCGGCCGCAACCTCCTCGTTCGCCCCGAAATGGACCTGCCGCACCTGGCCGGAAACCTCGCTTTCGACCCGGACGTTCGCCTTGGCCTTCGCGGTGCCGACGGAGCGGAACGTATCGACGAAGGGCGACACCTCCACATCCGCAAGAGTCACCACGGTCGGACCGCCGCCGCCTCGCGGACCGCCGCCACCGGGCCGCGCGCCGGCAGCCTGCTGACTGCCCGCGCCCGCAACGCGTTCGGCGTCGGTCTCTCCGGGCATGCCAAAGGTGTAGATCCAGGCCGCAGCCACGATGGCTACTCCCAGCAAAAGGGAAAGAATCCGTTTCACGCGCCGTTCTCCGTGGATATCCGCCGGCAGAAAATCCTGCCGTCCTGTCGCCTCGCTTCCAGGTTCAACGAAGCACTACCGCGTTTCCGTCGTGGAGAATCGAATATTCGGTCGGTCTCGCGGATGCGTGATCCAACACGCGCACCGGGCTGCGAAATCAGCCGGTTCGGAAGGCAGCACAGCGGCCTGCCGCGCAGCCATTGTGCGTCGGTGTGCTCAGGAGTCCTGCGGTGGCGCTTCCTGAACCACGCCACCGTCCGGACGGATCGTCCAGAACGGATTGTGCGCCACCTCCCACGCGTGCCCGTCAGGATCCCGGAAGTAGCCGGAATAGCCCCCCAGAAAACCTCTTGTGGCTCCTTCAATATGTCGGCGCCGGCCGCCCGCAGCTTTTCAAAGATCGCATCGACCTCGGCGCGGCTGTTGGTGTTGTGCGCCAGCGTGACGCCGCGATAGGCGGGCAAGACACCGTCGAAGGGCAACGTGGCGTCCTCCGCCAGCGCCTCGAGCCCATAGAGCGAAAGCACGACCCCGCCGAGATCGTAAAAGACGATCTCGCGCTGATCGCTCATCGGCGTCCAGTCCAGCACACCGTTATAAAAGGCGCGCGCGGCATCGAGGTCCCGCACGCCCAGGCCGACCATCGTCATGTGCTGCTTCATCCCGCTCTCCCAACGCGCCAATTGCGGGCCAGCATGGACCCGGTTGTGCCCGGCGTCACTGGCAAAACTTTCGTCCGAGGCTTCCGGCCGCTTCCGCCACTCGATAAGATCGGCCGACCGGATCTTGGAAGCCTGACTTGCCTTACGAATGGATCACCCCGGACCCCGGCGATGCGACGTCGCCGCTGCACGAGGTTCACCTCTGGCCGCACCGCTCGCTGCCCAAGCGCGGGTTTGCAGGCTTTATCGGCGGAACTTTCGTTCTGTTGCTCTTGCCGCTCTACCCTGCGATCGGATCACCGGTGCTCTGGGGCCTGCTGCCGTTCCTGATGGGTACGCTCTGGCTGCTCTACTGGGCGATCCAGCGCAGCTATCGCGACGGCGACGTGCTGGAGGAGCTGCGGATCTGGAAAGACCGGGCAAGGCTGGAACGCCATGCGCGCCACCGGGCGACGCAGGACTGGGAGGCCAACCCGCACTGGGTCGAGGTCGTTCTGCATGCGACGGGCGGCCCGGTGCCGAACTACGTCACGCTGCGCGGTGCCGGGCGCGAGGTAGAGATCGGCGCCTTCCTCAGCGACGAAGAGCGCGTTGACCTCTACCACGATCTGTCGCGATACCTGCCCGCAAGGGGGGCGTGACATGGCGCAGGTTCCGGCGACACCCAAAACGCGGCGGCTGCTGCGGCGGCTGGCGGCCTCCACCCTTGGGCCACGCTGGACCTATGACCATTGTGTTCTTCAACCCTCCGAGCAGGAGGCACTGGAACGGCGCGTCAACGGCCGCCCCGGCCCGATCGAGCGGCCCACGGTCGTATTCCTCCTTCCCCTCGTCGGGCGCCACCATGTCGGCAACTGGCAAGAGGTGGAGGCGCGGCTCGCCGATACCGTGGCCAGCTTCCGTGGGCAGACATCGGATCGGTGGATGGCCGTGATCTGCGGGCAGGACCGTCCGGAGAGCATCGATTTCGACGGCCAGGTCCGCTTCCTGCCATTTACCCGCGTGGTCGAGGGCAACGACAAGTGGTCCAAGCTCGACATCCTGTGCCGCCATCTGCCCGAGCTTGGGATCAGCACCGGCTACGCGATGAGCTTCGATGCCGACGACTTGCTGAACCTTCGCGCAGTCGCCGAGATGGTCTCGCGGCGGGAGCCCAATGGGTACCTCGTGACGCGTGGGCTGATTTTCGATGCAAGGAGCCGGGAGGTTGGCCTCTGCGCGCCGCAGAGCCTGCTGCATCCCGGACGCAAGCCATTCTGGAAGATGTGCGGCAGCTGCGCGGCCTTCCGTTTCGACCTGAGCGTCGAGCCGCATCGCGACGCGGAGTTCCTCGCCGCGGCCACAGCGCACGAGCACCGCATGTTTCCCTATCTCGCCGCGCTGGCAGGCCGGAGACTGGCCCCGCTTCGGCAGGAAGCGGCGATGTATGTCGTCAACCACGGCGAGAATTTCGGCGTCCGCCGCGGCCGCGTGGGCTTCAAGACCCGCTACGTGACCCGCTTCAAGGTGACCGACGACGCCGCGCTGGCACGGATCGAGGCCGATTTCCCGATGGCCTGAGTCACCGGTCCCGGGATGCGAGACAAGCGATCAGCCCAGGCGGTTCTTCACCGCGGGCCCGACGGTGCCGAAGTCCATCTGGCCGTTGTAACGGGATTTGAGCGTTCCCATCACCTTGCCCATATCGCGGATCCCCTGCGCGCCGGTCTCGGCGATGGCCGCGTCGATCGCCTTCTCGACCTCTTCGTCGCTCAACTGCCGCGGCAGGAACTCCTCGAGGATCTCGATCTCCGCAAGTTCCTTCTCGGCCAACTCCAGCCGGCCGCCTTCCTCGTAGGCGCGGGCGCTTTCCTGGCGCTGCTTCACCATCTTGCCGAGAATCTGCAGCACGTCCGCATCGGTCGCGCCTTCTGTCGAACCCTCCCCGCGGGTCGCAATGTCCCGGTCCTTGATCGCGGCATTGATGAGCCGCAGAGTCGAAAGGCGGTCTGCCTGCTTGTTGCGCATGGCATCCTTAAGACCCGCGTTCACACGTTCTCTCAGCTGCGTCATCGATTTTCCCTTGGGTTCCCCAAAACTCGAACGGGCAATCTAGTGCTTGTGCCCGGGCCTGACAAGCTTGGCTTGACGCCCCCTCTCCTGCCCCATAGTTTGCCGCCGATTTGCCCGCAGGAGTTGACCGATGCCCCAGCCCACCCCCACCGCATGCCTCGCCCTCGCTGATGGCACGCTGTTCTACGGCACAGGTTTCGGCGCAACCGGTCAGACCGTGGCTGAGCTCTGCTTCAACACCGCCATGACGGGCTACCAGGAAATCATGACGGACCCGTCCTATGCGGGCCAGGTCGTCACCTTCACCTTCCCGCATGTCGGCAACGTGGGCGTGAACCCCGAGGATGACGAAACGGCCGAACCGGTCGCCGCCGGCATGGTCGTGAAGTGGGATCCGACCTCGCCGTCCAGCTGGCGTGCTGCCGAGCCTTTGAAGACCTGGCTGGAGCGGCGCGGCCGGATCGGCATTGGCGGCATCGACACCCGCCGGCTGACCCGGGCGATCCGGCGTCAGGGCGCACCGCATGTGGCCATCGCCCATGATCCGGAGGGCAAGTTCGACATCGAGGCGCTGATCGAGGCGGCACGGGGCTTCTCCGGCCTCGTCGGGCTGGACCTCGCCCGCGACGTGACCTGCGCGCAATCCTACCGCTGGGATGAGATGCGGTGGGCCTGGCCGGAGGGCTATACCCGTCAGGAATCCCCCAAGCACAAGGTCGTGGCGCTGGACTACGGCGCCAAACGCAACATCCTGCGCTGCCTCGCCTCCGCCGGCTGCGACGTGACCGTCCTGCCCGCGACCGCGACCGCCGAGGAAGTGCTGGCACACAGTCCCGACGGCGTGTTCCTTTCGAATGGCCCGGGCGATCCGGCCGCGACCGGCCAGTACGCCGTGCCGATGATCCGTGAGATCCTCGACAAGACCGAGCTGCCGCTCTTTGGGATCTGCCTCGGCCACCAGATGCTGGCGCTGGCGCTTGGCGCCAAGACGATCAAGATGAACCACGGCCATCACGGGGCCAACCACCCGGTGAAGGATCTCGAGACCGGCAAGGTCGAGATCACGTCTATGAACCACGGCTTCACGGTCGACAGCCAGACCCTGCCCAAGGGCGTGAAGGAAACCCATGTCTCGCTCTTCGACGGGTCCAACTGTGGTATCCGGATGTCCGACCGCCCGGTCTTCTCGGTGCAATATCACCCCGAGGCGAGCCCGGGTCCGCAGGACAGCTACTATCTGTTCGAGCGCTTTGCCGCGGCAATGGCAGCACGGGCGCAGTTCGCCTGACACTCTCACTCCGCCGGTTAACGCACTGTTAACCAAGGACTAGGCAATGTTGCCCCAAATTCCAGTGGGGGCAGCTTGCCAGTTACATGACCGCGCCGACACGACAGCCGCTGAAGCCCGTACCGGCGCAGTCCCTTCTGCGGCGTCACCGCACCCTGCCCGACAGCGGACCGCAGCTCGTCCGCGTCAATCCCGCACAACATATCCTGATCGGGCAACGCCTCGTCGATCGCGGCGTCCTCGACCCGGGCGATCTGGTCAAGGCGCTTGCCATGCAGGTCCGGCAGGACACACGGCTTGGCGACATCCTTCTCTGCAACAGGATGGTCAGCGAGTCGGAGCTGATGGAGGCGCTGTCGGAGCAATGGTCCGCGGCCATCGCCGATCTCGATAACAACGCGCCCGATGCGCGCCTGATCGACGCACTCGGCGCCGCGCAATGCCTGCGCGAGCGGTTGCTCCCGTGGCGCCGCAGCGGAAGCGCCGTCGTTGTCGCCACTACCCACCCCGAACGGTTTGCCGCCCAGCGATCGGCGCTCGAGGCCCGGTTTGGCACGGTGGTGATGGCCCTGACCACGGAAGCCGCGCTTCACCGCGCATTGATGCAGGTGCGCAATCCCGCCCTCGCCGTGCGCGCCGAGCTTCGTGTGCCGTCGTTTTATTCCTGCCGAGGATGGGGAACGGTGGCCGCAGCACGCATGATGCTTGCCGGCGTCATCGCCGTGACGGCCGCCGCCCTGGCCTATCCCGCCATCATCTTCTCGCTTCTCGCTGGATGGGCCGTGCTCACCCTCGTTGCAACTGCCTCCCTTAAGGGGGCGGCGCTCGTCACCACCGCCCGTCATCTCCGAGCAACGCGCAAGCCCCTCTTCTCCCCGGCGGCGAACACCAGCCCGGCCATCGCGCGACTTCCCACCATCTCGGTGATGGTGCCGCTGTTCCACGAAGAGGACATCGCCGGGCGCCTCATCCAACGCCTCACCCGGCTGGCCTATCCCAAGGAACTGATGGACATCCTGCTCGTCGTCGAGGAATCCGACGAGGTCACCGCGGAGGTGCTGTCCCGCACCAGCCTGCCGGGCTGGATGCGGGTCGTCACCGTGCCGCGCGGCGGCGTGCAGACCAAGCCGCGCGCGCTCAACTACGCGCTGGATTTCTGCCGCGGACAGATCGTCGGCGTCTGGGACGCCGAGGACGCCCCGGAGCCGGACCAGTTGCACAAGGTGGTCCGGCACTTCCACGAGCGCGGGCCTGAAGTCGCCTGCCTGCAAGGGGTTCTCGACTACTACAACCACAGCACCAACTGGCTCAGCCGCATGTTCACCATCGAATACGCGAGCTGGTTCGGCGTCGTGCTGCCCGGCCTGCAACGCCTCAACCTCGCACTGCCGCTCGGCGGCACAACGCTCTATTTCCGCCGCGAGGCGCTGGAAAAGATGGGCGGCTGGGATGCGCATAACGTGACCGAGGACGCCGACCTCGGCATGCGGGTCGTGCGCCATGGCTACCGCACCGAAATGGTGGAGACCGTGACGCAGGAGGAGGCGAACTGCCGCGTCGTGCCCTGGATCAAGCAGCGCTCCCGCTGGCTCAAGGGCTATGCGATCACCTGGGCAATTCACATGCGCTCGCCAAGGCGCCTCTGGCGCGACTTGGGTCCGTGGAAGTTCCTCGGCTTTCAGATCCTGTTCCTCGGCACTCTTACACAATTCATCCTGGCGCCGATTCTCTGGTCCTTCTGGCTGCTGACACTGGGTCTTCCTCACCCGCTGACCGGCCTGATCCCGGCACCGCTATACTGGAGTCTGATGGGCATCTTCGCCGTCTCCGAACTGGTCAACCTGTCGGTCGGCGCCTTCGCGGTTCGCAATCCGGGACGTCGGTTCCTGATGTGGTGGTTGCCGACTCAGCACTTCTACTATCCCTTGGCAGCCGCCGCGTCCTACAAGGCCATCTACGAGATCCTCACCCGGCCGTTCTACTGGGACAAGACGCAACACGGATTGCACGACGAACCCGGCGAACCGAAAATCGACGCAGACGACGAGGCTACGCCTCAGCAAGAGGACCTCTCAGGCACGTCCTCAGACTAGGTGCGAGACTTCAGCTGGCCGAAGGTCTTGTCGGGATCGAAACCGGCTGCGCAGCGAAAGCTGTCGCAGCATCCGAAGGCGCGCGGGCGCGTGCGGTTTCAGGGGGCGGTCTTGAGCGCGCTGTCCTGGGTCAGACGCTGCACGAAAGCGCTGGAGATATGGGCCTTCAGCGCATCATAGGCCTCCTGCTCCTTGTGGTCCCGGATTGCATCCACGATCACCTGGTGCTCGTTCAGCGCCATGGCGCCCCGACCTTCCGCGGCCAGTGAGGTCGTCGCCATCAGCGCCATCGACCGATAGACCAAGTCGAGTTGCTGCACGAGGTAACGGTTGTGGGAGGCAAGATGGATCTGCCGGTGAAAGCGCCGGTTGGCGCGTGCCAGCGCGGCGGGATCCTCGATCAGCTTGCGATCTGCGTCGATCATGTTTTGCAGCACTTTCACTTCCTCGACCGCCGCATGCCGGGCTGCGAGCCGCGCCGCGAGGCCTTCCAGTTCGGACCGCACCACATAGAGCTCTGCCAGCTGGTTGTGGTCCAGCGAGGCCACGATCAGGCTGCGCCCGTCGCGGGCCAGAAGCGACTGGGTCTCCAGCCGCTGCAGCGCCTCGCGCACCGGCGTCCGCGAAACGCCGAACCGGTCCGCCAGCTCGCTCTCCACGAGGCGATCGCCCGGCTTGTAGATTCCCACGTCGATCGCCTCGAGAATCATCTCGTAGGCGTCTTTCTGGGCGGGCTTGTCGCTGGGCATCGGTCATTCCTCGGTTCGCGGCGGGTCGCGGGGGAACACGCTACCCGATACCGACCGAAACTCAAGAAGTTGGGCGCCACGGCGAACGGCCGGAACGTCGCATGGCGCTGCTTGCACGCCAGCCGGCACCGCCCTAGGGTCCGCGCATGATCCATTCCAGCTTTTCCCACGTCCAGACCTGGGTCTTCGACCTCGACAACACGCTCTATCCGCCGGAGATGCGCCTGTTCGATCAGATCGAGGTCCGCATGACGGCTTGGGTGATGCGCGAACTGGGCGTCGAGCGCGACGAGGCGGACCGGCTGCGGCAGCACTACTGGCGCCTTTACGGCACGACGCTGGCCGGGCTGATGCGCGAGCACGGCACTGACCCTTCGGGATACCTGCACGAGGTGCATGACATCGACTTCGGGCACCTGGTTCCGGATCCGGATCTCGCGCGCGGCATCGAGGCGCTGCCCGGGCGGCGCATCGTCTACACCAACGGGTCGCGGCCCTATGCCGAGCGCGTGATCGCGGCGCGGGGGCTGGAGGGGCTGTTCGATGCCGTCTACGGCGTGGAGCATGCGCGGTTTCACCCCAAGCCGGAACGCATCGCCTTCGAGACGGTCTTTGCCACCGATGGGCTTGAACCCGACAAGGCGGCGATGTTCGAGGACGACCCCCGCAACCTGGCAGCACCGCACGACATGGGACTTCGCACCGTGCACGTGGCTCCCGAGGCAACCGGCGCACCGCATATCCACCATCACACCGACGATCTCGCGGGCTTTCTGGGCGAAATCACCGGACGCTGAGATGCGCTTGGCCCCACTCCCCGGCTGCGGCAAGATGGTCGCGCGCGTCCCCGCGTGATATGCGATAGGGTGAATGAACGTCGAAATCCGGAGCATTCAGATGAGCGAAGACCACACCCCACCGACCGAAAGCCTCGAACCCTTTACCGGAGACCGCGGCTGGAAAGGCCTTTCCCGCAGCGAGGGCGAAGGCGCGGCCTTTGCGCTGGTGGCGCTGCTGCTGGTGATCGCTGTGCTGGTCGGGCTGACCATGGGCGCCGCCGGCGTCGGAGTGCTCTTCGTGCTGCTGGCCTTCGTGTCGCTGGCCATTCTCGTCGTCATCTCGATCGGCGGCTAGGCAAGGCGCGTGCCCCGGACGGCAGCCGGGGCCCTTTGCCGCTTGCGACTTACCAGCCATGCGCCCTACATCCGGCTGCAGGAGGGTCCGACCATGGCATGCACCGAAACCGAAATCCTGATCGCCGGCGGCGGGATCGCCGGCCTCACCGCGGCGCTGGCTTTTGGCCGCGCCGGATTCCGCACCATGCTGGTCTCGCCCGAACCGCCGGTGACCGAAGGCGAGGCGGACGGCTCCGACCTGCGGTCGACGGCCTTTCTGCAACCCGCAAAGGCGCTGTTCGAGGAAATCGGCCTCTGGGACGATCTCGCGGAGACCGCGACGCCGCTGAACGTGTTGCGCGTCGTCGACACGGTGGGCTGGCCGCCGCAGATCCGCGACAGCCGGGAATTCATGGCGAGTGACCTCGGCGCGCAGAGTTTCGGCTGGAACCTGATGAACTGGCGCGTTCTCAAGGGATTGTCGCGGGTTCTTGACGGGCTGCAGACGGTCGATCTCCGCTTCGGCACGCGCTTCAAGTCGATGGTGGCGCGCGACACCGGCGCCATCGTGCGGCTCGACAACGGGGAATCGGTCACGGCGAGACTCGTCATCGGCGCCGACGGCCGGAACTCCGCTGTTCGCGAGGCCGCTGGGATCGGCGTGAAGACGACGCGCTATGGGCAGAAGACCCTCGCCTTCGTCGTCAGCCACACCAAGCCCCACGCCAATGCCTCAACCGAGATCTACAACGAGGGTGGGCCGTTCACGCTGGTGCCCCTGCCCGACCTCGATGGACGGCCGGCCTCGGCAGTGGTCTGGATGAACCCGGGGCCGCGGGCCGAAACACTGGCCGCCATGGACCAGGCCGCCTTCGAGGCCCGGATGTCGGAGCGGTCCTGCTACATCCTCGGCCCCCTGCACCTGAAATCCGCACGCCGGCTCTGGCCGATCATCAGCCAGCGCGCCGAGCGCCTATCTGCGCCGCGGGTGGCGATCATGGCCGAGGCCGCTCATGTGATCCCGCCGATCGGCGCGCAGGGCCTCAACACCTCGCTGAACGACCTGATCCTGCTGCGCAACCTCGCGCTGATGGCCGGACGCGAGGGCCTGGGCGAGGCAAAGATGCTGGATTCCTACGACCGCCAGCGGTCGGGCGACATACGGCGGCGGGTGGGCGCCATCGACCTGTTCAACCGGGTAACGCGCTCCCCCAATCCCCAGGTGCAGATGCTGCGCCTGACCGGGATGAAGGCGGTGCACGACCTCACCGGGCTGCGCCAGGCGATCATGCGGGCCGGCATGGGCCACTGAGGACGGAACCGGGGGCCAGCCCCCCGGAGCCCCCCGGGATATTTGCGCCAAGAAGATGTGTCAGAGAACCTTGTCGACAGCGGCTTGCAGGCGGGCGAGCGTGCCGGGCACGTCGTAGAGCTTGTCGAGACCGAAGAGGCCGAGGCGGAAGGTCCTGAAATCTGCCGGCTCGTCGCATTGCAGCGGCACGCCGGCGGCGATCTGCAACCCTTCGGCGGCGAACTTCTTGCCGTTCTGGATCTCCGGATCGTCGGTGTAGCTCACGACCACGCCGGGCGCGCCGAAGCCGTCGGCAGCGACCGAGCGGACGCCCTTTGCAGCCAGCATCCGGCGCACGCCGTCGCCGAGCGCCCATTGCGCCTCCCGCAGGCGTTCGAACCCGTGCTCGCGGGTTTCCAGCATCGTGTCACGGAAGGTGCGGAGCGCATCCGTCGGTAGCGTGGCGTGATAGGCATGGCCGCCGTTCTCGTACGCGGCCATGATCGCGCGCCATTTCTTGAGATCGAGCGCGAAGCTGGAGCTTTCGGTGGCTTCGAGCCGGGCCACGGCGCGGGAGCTCATCATCACCAGCCCCGCACAGGGCGACGCGGACCAGCCCTTTTGCGGCGCCGAGATCAGCACGTCGACGCCAGTGGCCTTCATGTCGACCCAGGCGGCGCCGGAGGCGATGCAGTCGAGCACCATCAGCGCGCCGACCTCGTGCGCGGCCTCGGCCAGCGCCGTGACGTAGGTATCGGGCAGGATCATTCCCGCCGCGGTTTCGACATGGGGGGCAAAGACGACATCGGGCCTCGCCTCGCGGATCTTCGCGGTCACTTCCTCGATCGGCGCGGGCGCGAACGGTGCGCGCGTGTCGTTTCCCGCCTGACGCGCCTTCATCACCGTGGTCTGCGAGGTGAAGCGGCCGGCGTCGAAGATCTGGCTCCAGCGGAAGGAGAAGAAACCGTTGCGCACGACCAGCGCATGGGCGTCAGTGCCGAACTGGCGCGCCACGGCCTCCATTCCGCAGGTGCCGCCGCCGGGCACGAGAGCCACGGCATCCGCATTGTAAACCTCGCGCAGCATTTCGCTGATGTCGCGCATCGCCTGCTGGAAAGTCGCGCTCATGTGATTGAGCGAGCGGTCGGTGAAAACGACGGAATACTCCAGCAGCCCGTCGGGATCTACGGTGTCGAGCAAAGCGGCCATAGGTGCCTCCCCTGATGCGTGTCGCCCCGTGCTACCGCGCGCCCATCGGTTTGGCAAATGGCGGTATTGACGCTCCGGGTTTCATCCCCAGCGGACGTGGGCGGCCTTCAACCGGAACCGGGCCGGGACGCTCCTCCCCGCCCGCGTCAAACCTGATCAGCCGAGCGGGCCCGGCAGCCGCTCCTCGCTGAGCATCACGTTGGCCTCCACGTTGCCGGCACCGGGAAGGGTCATGATGCGACGACGCAGGACACGTTCGAAATCGGCAAGGTCGCGCGCCACGACCTTCAGCCGGTAGTCGAACAGGCCGAGCACGTGTTCGATCGCCTGGACCTCGGGAATGGCGGAGGCGGCGCGTTCGAACTCGTCAAGCGACACACGCCCCTTGGTGGCGAGTTTCACACCGAGAAAGACCGTGACGCCGAAGCCGAGCGCCTCGCGATCGAGCACGACCCGGCGGCCGGAAATCACGCCGCTCTCGGTCAGTCGGCGAATACGGCGCCAAGCGGCGGGCTGTGACAGGCCCAGCCTGCGGCCCAACTCGCCTGCGCTGAGCGCGGCATCGGCGCGAAGCGCGCGCAGGATCGCGCGGTCGGTCTCGTCGAGGTCCATCACAGCGGCAGGATCTCCCGGGACTTGATGGTCGCCACGTGAACCAGCGCCTCGACGTCGGCGATATGCGGCAGGGTCAGGATCCTCGTCCGGTAGAGATGCTGATAATGCGCCATGTCGCGGGCGATGATCACCAGCCGGAGGTCGACGCGCCCGAGAAACGTCTGGATTTCAAGTACCTCCGGCACCTTTCTCGCCTCGCGAATGAAGACGTCGAAGGCGTTGGACTGAGTCTTGTCGAGCGAAATGCGAAGAGAGACATGCACCTGGTAGCCAAGCGCGTGCCAGTCGATCACCGCCTCCTGTCCCTTGAGAATACCGCGGTCGCGCATCCGCGTGAGACGCCGGGAACAGACCGAGGGCGTGGTGCCGGCGGCGTTCGCGAGATCGGCAATGGCGATTCCCGGGTCGGGCTGAAGGTGGCGCAGCAGGCGGCGGTCGAGGTCGTCGAGCATGAATTCACCGGATTTGGTTCGATACACTTATAGAATGCGCCGCCTTTCCCGCCAATCCGGGAAATTTGAAACGTCCATGCACGTCTTTTGCATAGAATGCCGCCAGCAACACCGCTCAAGACTGAAGGAAAACACCATGCGCGTGTATTACGACCGCGATTGCGACATCAACCTGATCAAGGACAAGAAGGTCGCCATCCTGGGCTACGGCTCGCAGGGCCACGCCCACGCCCTGAACCTGCGCGACAGCGGCGCCAAGAACGTCGTCGTCGCCCTGCGCGAAGGCTCCGCCTCCGCCGCCAAGGCCGAGGGCGAAGGCCTGAAAGTGATGGGCATCGCCGAGGCCGCCGCCTGGTGCGACCTGATCATGTTCACCATGCCCGATGAACTGCAGGCCGAGACCTACCGCAAATACGTGCACGACAACCTCAAGGAAGGCGCCGCGATCGCCTTTGCGCACGGCCTGAACGTGCATTTCGGCCTGATCGAGCCGAAGCCCGGCGTCGACGTGATCATGATGGCCCCCAAGGGCCCCGGCCACACCGTGCGCGGCGAATACACCAAGGGCGGCGGCGTGCCCTGCCTCGTCGCGGTGCATAACGACGCTTCCGGCAAGGCGCTGGAGATCGGCCTCAGCTATTGCTCCGCAATCGGCGGCGGCCGCTCGGGCATCATCGAGACCAACTTCCGCGAGGAATGCGAAACCGACCTGTTCGGCGAGCAGGCCGTGCTCTGCGGTGGCCTGGTCGAGCTGATCCGCATGGGCTTCGAGACACTGGTCGAGGCGGGCTACGCCCCCGAGATGGCCTATTTCGAGTGCCTCCACGAGGTGAAGCTGATCGTGGACCTGATCTACGAAGGCGGCATCGCCAACATGAACTACTCGATCTCGAACACCGCCGAATACGGCGAGTACGTCTCCGGGCCCCGCATCCTTCCCTACGACGAGACCAAGGCCCGCATGAAAGCCGTCCTGACCGACATCCAGACCGGCAAGTTCGTGCGTGACTTCATGCAGGAAAACACCGTCGGCCAGCCGTTCTTCAAAGGCACCCGCCGCCTGAACGACGAGCACCAGATCGAACAGGTCGGCGAGAAGCTGCGCGGCATGATGCCGTGGATCTCCGCCGGCAAGATGGTGGACAAGGCGCGCAACTGAAGCTGCCACCCCCCGTTGAAAGAAAAGGGCGCTCCGAAGAGCGCCCTTTTTGTTTCGGAAGCCCGGTTTCGGCCTCAGGCCGCGGCTTCCACGGCGGCCACCACCGCCGCGACGACGTCTTCCATCAGCGTCGCATCCTCGCTTTCCGCCATCACACGGATCAGCGGTTCGGTTCCGGACTTGCGGATCAGCAGCCGGCCATTGCCGGAAAGCTGCGCTTCGGCCGCCGCGATCGCCTTCTGGACCGAGAGCGTTTCCAGCGGCGTCTGGCCGTCCTTGAAGCGGACGTTGCGCAGCAACTGAGGCACCGTCTCGAAGGTCATGGACAGGGCCGAGGCCGGCAGTCCGGTGTCGGCCATCCCGGCCAGGAACTGCAGCGCGGCGATCAGACCATCGCCCGTCGTGGCGTAATCCGTGAACACGATGTGCCCGGACTGCTCGCCCCCGAGGTTGAACCCGCCGGCGCGCATCCGCTCGACGACGTAGCGGTCGCCAACCGGCGTCCGCTCCAACCGCAGCCCGCGGCCCTCGAGGTAACGCTCCAGCCCGAGGTTGGACATCACGGTCGCGACGAGCGCACCGCCCCGCAGCCGGCCCTCCTCGGCCCAGCGGGAGGCCATCAGCGCCATGATCTGGTCGCCGTCGGCCACCCTGCCCTTCTCATCGATGATCATCAGCCGGTCGGCGTCGCCGTCGAGGCAGATGCCCACATCGGCGCCATGTTCCAGCACCGCGGCCACGGCCGCCTCGGTATGGGTGGAGCCGCATTCCTTGTTGATGTTGAGACCGTCCGGCGAGACCCCAAGCGGGATCACCTCGGCCCCAAGTTCCCACAACACTTCAGGCGCCGTGCGATAGGCCGCGCCATTGGCGCAATCGACCACCACCTTCATGCCGGTCAGCCGCAGATGGGTGGGAAAGCTCGCCTTGGCGCGTTCGATATAACGGAAGCGGCCGTCGTCGATCCGGCGGGCGCGGCCGATATTCTCGGCCTTGGCCAGTTCGACCCCGTTCACCACCAGCGCCTCGATCTCGGCCTCCGCCTCGTCGGAGAGCTTGAAGCCGTCCGGCCCGAAGAACTTGATGCCGTTGTCGTAATGCGGGTTGTGACTGGCAGAGATCATGATCCCGACGTCGGCCCGCATTGAGGAGGTCAGGAAGCCCACCGCCGGCGTCGGCACCGGACCGAGCAGCAGCACGTTCATGCCGGTCGAGGTCAGCCCCGCGGTCAGCGCGTTCTCGAACATGTAGCCCGAGAGCCGGGTGTCCTTGCCGATCACCACCCGGTGGCCGGACTTGCCGTCGCGGCGGAAATACCGACCGGCCGCAGCGCCGAGCTTCAGCGCCATGTCGGCGGTCATCGGGTGCGCGTTGGCGCGCCCCCGCACCCCATCGGTTCCGAACAGGTTCCTGCTCATCTTCCCCCCTCGAGTTGTTTCCCTGACCAGGCAGCCCACGCGAGGCGTAGCGCCTGCGCGGTTTCCGCGGTGTCGTGCACCCTGACTATCTGCACCCCTTGCGCCACGGCCGCAAGCGCCACGGCGATGGACCCAGGCGCCCTGTCGCGCGCCTCGGCCGCGCCGCCGACAGCGCCGACGAAGCGCTTGCGCGATGCCCCAAGCAGGACCGCGCATCCGAGGCTGTGGAACAGCGACAGGCGGGCAAGAAGCGCGAGGTTGTGCTCCAGCGTCTTGCCGAAGCCGATGCCCGGGTCGACGATCACCCGCTCCCTCGGCAACCCGCCGGCCTCGGCACGGATCAGGCGCTCTTCGAGGAAGTCGTAGACGTCGAGCAGCACGTCGTCGTAGCGCGGATCGTCCTGCATCGTGGCCGGCGTGGCCACCGAATGCATCAGGCAGAGCGGCGCGCCGGTTTCGGCCAAAAGCGGCAGCATCGCCGGGTCGAAGCCGAGCCCGGAGACGTCGTTGACAAGATCGGCGCCCGCCGCGAGCGCGGCACGAGCGACCTCGGCCTTGCGGGTGTCGATCGAGATTGGCGACGCCACGCCCGAGGCCCGGAGTTCGGAAATCACCGGCACGGTGCGCGCGATCTCCTCTGTCACGGGCACCTCGTCGGCGCCGGGCCGAGTGGATTCGCCGCCGATGTCGATGATCTCGACCTCCTGCGCCATTTCCCTGGCCCGACGCAGTGCGGTGCTCCGCTCCTCGTGCTCGCCGCCATCGGAAAAGCTGTCCGGGGTCACGTTCAGGATGCCCATGATCGCGGGCGTCTCGAAGCTCAGCCCCGCGAGGGCCGGCCGGGGCGCGGCCAGCCGGGCCAGAACCTCGGACGGCACGGCATCGCAGCCAATCACCACTGGCGCAGCCCCACGTCGAAGCCGTTCGACACGGTCGAACCATGCCCAGCCGCCGGCCAGCGTCAGCGCCCCGTCCGGGCGTGCCGGATCGCAGCTCGGGATCGGGCGATAATAGTCGGTCATTGGACCCCTGCTCAGGTTCTGACGATGTCGCGCAGCTATAGCGCCAGTTCGTCCTCGAGTTCCAGCAGGTCACCCCTTGGCACCTCCGCCCCGAGACCGATGAAGCGTTCCGCCTCGAGCGTGCGCGCGAACCAGCCCGAGAGCGCAGCGGCCTCGCGCGGCCCGGCGTCGGGGCCCTCCACGGCATCCAGAACGATCTTCGAAGGCGCCCAGACGATGATTCGCCCGGCGTGGATGGCATGGGTGATTTCGGTGCGGCTGTTGACCACGATGCACCGGCGGTCGCGCGCGGCCAGAACCCAGGCGTTCTGCTCCAGCGCCAGAAGGTCGATCCGGCGCTGCGGCATGGACGCGCCCGCAACCGGCGTGGCGGCGTCCGGCATCCCGACGGTCAGCACCACGGGGCGTTTCAGACGCTCGATCTGGTCGAGCCACCCCGGAAGCCGCTTGTCCGCAATCGCCGCGTTGGACAGATGCAGCACCAGCGGTCGGGAATAGCGGTCGGGTTCCGGTTCGGTCGGACGCACGACGGCGCAGGAGCGCTCGATCTCGATACCGAGCGCATAGGGCCCGCGGTCG
Source organism: Tropicimonas aquimaris (assembly GCF_042676185.1). Lineage (NCBI taxonomy): Bacteria > Pseudomonadati > Pseudomonadota > Alphaproteobacteria > Rhodobacterales > Roseobacteraceae > Tropicimonas > Tropicimonas aquimaris. The sequence goes on from NZ_JBHTJT010000056.1 coordinate 27,041, forward strand.
AGCTTCTCGATTCGTACGAAGACCCGGCGCGCCCGCGGCTCGCCAAGAAGACGTTCGGCGACCCGCTCCGCCAGCGTCTCCAGCAGGCTCAGTCGTTCGGCTGCCAGCGCGGCATCGATTGCCTCGGTGATAGCGTCATAGCTGAGGATCCTGTCGACATCGTCGGCCAGCGGCGCCGCGGCATGACCGACCTCGACCACCACGTTGAAGCGCAAACGCTGCTCCACGCCGCGCTCCTCCTGGAAGGCGCCGATTTCGACGGTGCGTATATAGTCGCGCAGGGAGATGCGGTCGCGGGGGGCATCCGCGGGCGCCGTCGCGGAGGCGCGGCTTTCGGGATGGGCGAAGGCGAGTGTAATGTCGGTCGTCATGTCGGCTTCATGCCACGTTCCGCCGGCAAAGCCACGCGGCAAACGACGAATTTGAACCGCCATGCGATCCCTGCGACCTGCCGGACGCGCCGAGGAAACGTATCCGACGTCCCTTTCAGGCGATCGGGCATCAGGAGCGTCGCGGGCTTACGACCGCGGGTGGCGGTAGAAACGGTGATCCCCGATGTCCGCCGTCCTCGGAAATTTCTTCGACCAGGACGGGCGCACGGCGGTGGTGTGGTAGTGGGTGGCCCCACCGGTCAGCAGCCGCGGCGCGCCGTTCAGCATCAGCCGCGCCACCTTGCCGACCCGGCGAAAGGCGGAGGGCTCGTTGATGTTCTCGGGATTGCCATCGCAGGTGTAAGTGAACTGGCACTGGTACCGCTTGCCGGTGCCCTGGTTGACCACGCCGCAGACGGTGTTCGGGTAGAGCGGGCTTTTCACGCGGTTCAGAATGACCTCGGCCACCGCGAACTGGCCTTTCACGCTCTCGCCGCGCGCCTCGAAATAAAGCGCCTCGGCAAGGCATTCCCATTCCTGTCCGCCCTCGACGAAGGGCTGCTTGTCGAGCCAGCCCCGCGTATAGCTCACGGACTTGAAAGTGCGCGGACGCGATTTCGCACGGAGGGAGCTGCTCGGGGCCAGGCGCCCCAGATGGTCGTCGCTGAGCGAGTTCAGCACGCGGCTTTCCATTCCCATCAGGCTTTCCAGTCGCTCAGCCCCAGACCCTGACGGGTCCGTCGAGGTCGACAGACGGACTTCGGCTTGTGCTGCTCCGGAGAGCGAAATACCGAAAACAAGCGACAGAACGGTTGCACGCAAAAACGACATAAGACTTTCCCACCCAGCGACGCGTCTGGCCACGTCGAGCCGTCGGGGGCGATAGCGCACGACGGCTAAAGGTGTAAATGCCACAAACCGTCCGAATTGGCAGGGACGCTGACCTAACGGCAGAATCGTGGCCAAAATGTGACGAAACTGGGCGGATTTCCGCCAGAAATCGGCAGAAAACTGCGCGTTTTCAATCTTGTGAGTCTGGCACTCCCGGCGACTTGAGCGCGAGATGGGCCGCAGCGAGTCGCGCGACGGGCACACGGAAGGGCGAACAGGACACGTAGTCGAAGCCCGCGTCCCGGCAGAATCCGATGGTATCCGGATCGCCGCCATGCTCGCCGCAGACCGACAGAACGACGTCCTTGCGGGCCTCCCGACCCCGCTCTGCGCCGATCAGAAGTAACTCTCCCACCCCATCGCGATCAAGCGAATGGAAGGGGTCTTCATGAAACACGCCATTGCTCACATATGTTCCCATGAAGCGGCCGGCGTCGTCGCGCGACAGTCCGTAGGTCATCTGCGTCAGGTCGTTGGTTCCGAAGCTGAGAAAGGCGGCATAGCTCGCGATCTCACCCGCCCGCAACGCAGCGCGCGGGGTTTCGACCATCACGCCGAGCCGGTAGTCGAAGCCCTGCCCCGTCTCCACACGCACCGAGGCGGCAACGGAATCGATCCGCGCCTTGACAAGTTCAACCTCGCGCTTGGCCGAGACCAGCGGGATCATCACCTCGGGCACCACCGCGGCGCCGGCCTGCCGGCTTGCCTCCACCGTGGCCTCGAAGATCGCACGGACCTGCATGTCGTAGATCTCGGGCATAGTGACGCCGAGACGCACGCCGCGCATGCCGAGCATCGGGTTGAACTCCGACAGCGCGTCGACGCGCCGGGTGACGTCGCTCAGCGGCAGGTCGAGCGATTCCGCCAGCGCCATGAGGCCCTCGCGATCGGACGGAAGGAACTCGTGGAGAGGCGGGTCGAACAGGCGGATGCAGACGGGCTGGCCGGCCATGATCCGGAACAGCTCCACGAAATCCTCGCGCTGCATCGGCAGCAGGCGATCCAGCGCCGCCTGTCGGTCGACCTCGCTGTCGGCAAAGATCATCTCCCGCATCACCGTCAGACGGGCGGGTTCGAAGAACATGTGCTCGGTGCGGCACAGGCCGATGCCGTCTGCCTCGAAGGTCTCGGCCATGCGCGCGTCGTCGGGCGTGTCCGCGTTGGCGCGGATGCCGATGTCGCGCACCTCGTCGGCCCATCGCATGAGCGTCCGGAACGGCCGGTCGAGCGCCGGCTCCAGCATGGGGACCGCGCCAGCCAGCGCCTCGCCCGTGGAACCGTCCACGGTGACGATGTCGCCCTCATGGAACACGCGCCCATCGGCGGTGGTCACCGTTTTCTCGCGGCGCGAGATCCGCATCCGTGAGGCGCCCACGATGCAGGGCAGCCCGAGCCCGCGGGCGATCACCGCGGCGTGGCTGGTCATGCCGCCGCGCTCGGTGATGATCCCCTGCGCCGCATGCATGCCGCGGATATCCTCCGGCGTCGTCTCCCGCCGCACCAGGATGCAGGGCAGCTCGTGGCTGGCCGAGGTCTGCGCGGCGCGGGAAGAGAAGACGAGCCGCCCAGTGGCCCCGCCGGGGCTGGCGGCAATGCCCTTGAGGATCACGTCGCGTTTGGCTTCCGGATCGACCTGCGGGTGCAGCAGCTCTGTCAGCGACATCGGCTCGACGCGCAGCAGCGCCTGCTCGGGCGAGATGATCCCGTCCTCGGCGAGCGCCACCGCGATCTTCACGTCAGCCCGCGCACTGCGGACGACCTTGACCGCGTCGAGCACGCGCAACTCGCCCTGCGAGACGGTGAACTTGATCTCCATCTCCTCGCGCAGGTTGGTCCGGCAGGTGTCGAGGATGCGCGTCAGCTGCGCGAAAAGCTCAGGCGCCTCTTCCTCCATCGAGGCCCCGCGCGGATCGGCGGCAAGGAACATCTCCTGGCGCTTGCGCCCGGATCGGCCCTTGCGCTTGTAGCGCCCGGTGATCTGGCGGTCGCCGGTCACCTTGTCGATCATCCGGATCACCCCGGAGCCGCTTTCGCCGGTGCCGAGCCCAGGCGCCATGTCCTGCACCACCAACCCCAGCCCGGCATCGACCGGCGCGCCCCGCGCCTGCCGCAGCAGCCGGGCACTCACCCCTTCCCAGGCGCGCGCCATCGAGCGCAGCACTTCCTGCATCTGCTCCGCGGGATCCTGCGGGAAGGGCTCGTCCATCTCGATCTCGAAGGCCGCCAGCGCCGCGCGGACCGGATCGTCGTCCTCCGCGGCCTCCTCGAATGGCTCAGGGTCAAGCCGCGCGACCTCGATCGCATAGGCCTGAATGAACTTGACGTATTGCGCCGCTGCCGCCTCGCGACCGATCGTCTTGGAGAGCTCGGTGTAGCGCTCGTTGTTCATGCCGATATTGAGAACAGCCCCCGGCCCGCCCCAGTCGGGATCGGCGCTCGACGGACGCACCGAGACCAGCGGAGTCCGCCCGAAGGCCGAGAGCAGCCGCGGCGTGTCCGGCCGCACGCCTTCGGCGATCTTGTGCACCGCACCGAACGAGATCGCCACGGTTCGCGGGATCGGGATGTCGAGCCGCACCAGGCGCTGAAGGCATTTCGCCCGGCCGCCATGCGTATCTGTCCGCACGTCCGCAGTGGGCGTGATCAGCGTGAAATCCTTGAGGTCTCCCGGGTTCAACACAGGCGATTCCTTCGTATTGCGCCGGCCCCACAAGGATAGCCGAGCCGCGCCCTGCCACAACCGCTGCTGTGCAGCATCGCGGATTGCAGGCATTCGCGCAACAGCCGCCCGCCCGGCCGGTAGGCCGAACAGGCCCGTACCATCAGCCCTCGATACGCGTGAGATCGGCCGCCTGCAGGCAGATTTCCCGGATCCGGTGCAGCAGGTTCAGCCGGTTGCGGCGCACGATCTGGTTGTCGGTGTTGACCTGGACCGCCTCGAAGAACGCGTCGATCGGAGCACGCAGGGAGGCCATGGCTCCCATGGCCGACGCGAAATCTTCGGCCTCGATGGCCGAAGAGATCGCCCCCTCCGCGCGGTCCAGCGCGTCGAACAACGCCCGCTCCTCGTCGCTCTCGGCAAATTTGCGGTCGGGCCCGAACTCGTAGGAGACCCCATCGGCCTCCTCGGCCTGGGTCAGAATGTTGTTGGCCCGCTTGAAGCCCTGCAGCAGGTTCTCCCCGTCCTCGGTGCCAAGGAAATCCGACAGGGCCCGCGCCCGCTTCACCACCAGCGCAAGGTCGTCCCTGCTGGGCATCGACAGGCAGGCGTCGATCACGTCGTGACGCAGCCCTTCGTCCCGCAGGTGCACCTTGAGCCGGTCGTGGAAGAAACCGACGAGGTCGTCGCTGGTGTCGGGCGAATGCTCGGTGACCTTCTCGATCCATTCCGGAGCATCGCCCTCGATCTGATCGATCATCGCCCGCACCGCGCCGCCAAAGACGCCGTGATGCGCAATCTCTCCGAGCAGCGCATTGCAGAGCGCCTCTTCACGGTCGCTGGCCGGCTCGATCTTGTGGCGCAGGATCTGCGCGTCGATCAGGCGGTCGAGGTTCAGCCGCAGGCCATTGTTCAAAACGAGCCGGATCACGCCGAGCGCCGCGCGCCGCAGCGCGAACGGGTCCTTGGAGCCGGTGGGCTTCTCGTCAATCGCCCAGAAGCCGGTCAGCGTGTCGAGCTTGTCGGCCAGAGCCACGGCGACGGAAACCGGCGCGGTCGGCACGCTGTCCGACGGGCCGAGCGGCGAGTAATGCTCTTCCGCGGCGGCGGCGACCTCCGGGGCCAGCCCCGCGGCCTCGGCGTAATAGCGCCCCATCGTGCCCTGAAGCTCGGGGAACTCGTAGACCATCTCGGACGAGAGGTCGGCCTTGGCCACCTGCGCGGCCTTTTCGGCGTGCGCCTGATCGGCTCCCACCATCGGCGCGATCTCGCGCGCGAGCCCGGCGATCCGATCGATCCGCGCCTTCTGGGAGCCAAGCTTGTTGTGGAAGGTCACGTTGTCGAGCGCGTCGAGCCAGTCGCCCATCCCGGCCTTCGCCACGCGCAGGTCGTTCTCCCAGAAGAATTTCGCGTCCGACAGCCGGGCTGCGAGCACCTTCTGGTTGCCAGCGAGGATCGTCGCGCCGTTGTCCTCGGTCACCATGTTGGCGACGGTGACGAAGCATTCGATCCGGCCGCTCTTCGGATTCATCACCGAGAAGAACTTCTGATGCTCCTTCATCGAGGTCTTGAGCACCTCGGGCGGCAGGCCGAGGAAGTCGGCGCCGATCTCGCCCATCAGCACCACCGGCCATTCGACCAGCCCGGCCACTTCCGCCAGCAGCCCGCGGTCCTCTACGACCTCGAGCCCGCGCGCAAACGCCATGTTGGTCGCGTCATGCCAGATCGCCTCGGCCCGCTCCTTCGGATCGAGGATCACATGCGCCCGCTTCAACGCGGCCGCGTAATCGTCGAAGCCCCGCACGGCGAAGCGCCCCGGCGCCAGGAACCGGTGTCCCGCGGTGGTGTCTGCGGCCGCAATCCCGTCGACCTCGAGCGGCACGGTGCTGGTGCCGGCCTCGTCGGTCAGCGTGCAGAGGATCGAGTGCAGCGGCCTCACCCAGCGCAGGTTGCCCGCCCCCCAGCGCATGGACTTGGGCCAGGGGAAGTTGCGGATCGCGCTCTCCAGAACCTCGGCCACGATCTCGGCCGCCGGGCGGCCGGCCTTGGTGATGCTGGCAAACCAGACCTGCCCCTTGCCCGCGTCCCGCGCTTCGAGCTGGTCGCGGGTCAGCCCGGTCGAGCGCAGGAAACCCTCCAGCGCCTTTTCCGGCGCATCCACCCGCGGCCCCTTGCGCTCCTCGGTCACGGTCGGGCTCTCCGCGCTCAGCCCCTCGACCGTCAACGCCAGCCGGCGCGGCGTCGCGAAGGCCTCGGCGGAGGCATAGGTGAGCCCCGCCTCGACCAGACCGTCGGTCACCAGCTTCTTCAGATCGGCGCAGGCGCGCGCCTGCATCCGGGCTGGGATTTCTTCGGAAAGGAGTTCGATCAGAAGATCGGGCATGGTTGGTCCTCAGAGCGGCAGGAAGAACTGGATCGCGACACTGTTCACGATATCCACGAAGAAGGCCGAGACGAGCGGCAGGATGACGAAGGCCATCGGCGAGGGGCCGTAACGCTTGGTCACGGCGGTCATGTTGGCGATGGCGGTGGGCGTGGCGCCGAGCGAGACGCCGCCGAAGCCGGAGGCAAGCACCGCCGCGCGATAGCCCCGCCCCATCGCGGGGAAAAGCACGAAGAGCGTGAAGACGACGGAGAGCAGCACCTGCGCCCCCATCACCACCGCCAGCACCAGCCCCATGCCCTGCAGCGTCCAGAGCTGGAGGCTCATCAGCGACATCGCGAGAAAGGTGCCGAGCGCGAAATCGGAGACCATGGCCAGTGTGGGCGTCCGGCGCACTTCGACCACGCGCGGCATCACCGCGGGGATGAGGTTGCCCAGAACGATGCCGGTCAGCAGGCAGGGCACGAAAGGCGGCAGTTCGACCCCGGTATAGCTCAGCGCCTCCCAGAGAGAGATCCCGATGGCGATGGTCACGTGCACCCAGAGCATCACGCGCATGAAGGACAGGTGGTCGATCGTCTCGACCTCCTCGTCCTCGAAGCTCACGCCGATGGTGTTTTCTTCCTCCGGGCGCTCGGGCGTCAGCCCGTGCCGGTTGATCAGGTATTTCGCGATCGGCCCGCCGATCAGCGCCGCGCAGACGAGGCCGATCGTGGCCACCGCGACGCCAAGCTCGCTCACCCCGGCCGCGCCGCCGGTCAGTTCCTCGATCCGGGGCGTCCACGCGATCACCGTGCCGTGGCCGCCGATCAGCGCCGCCGAGCTCAGCAGCACGCTGAATTCCGGCGGCAGATCGAACAGTCGCGCGCCCGCGACGCCGACGAGGTTCTGCAGCACGACATAGCCGATGGTCAGCACCAGCAGGATCGCCAGCGGCACCCCGCCGCGCGCCAGGTCCGAAAGCCGCGCATTCAGCCCGATGCCGGTGAAGAAGACCAGCAGGAAGTAGTCCCGCGCGGCCAGGTCGAAGGCGATGGCCCGCCCGAGCAGGCCGTAGATCAGCATGGTGACAAACGCGACCAGCAGCCCGCCGGACACCGGCTCGGGGATGTTGAAATCGCGCAGAAAGGCGACCTGCCGGGTCAGCTTCGCTCCGAGCAGGTACACGAGAAAGGCAAGCGTCACCGAGGCGAAGCCGTTGAGTGTCATTGTCTCGATCACTCGGCGAACTCCTCGTTCACCTGGTGCCAGACATAGCCGCGCCCGTCCTCAAAAATCGCGACGACCCGGTCCACGCCAGTCGCGATGTCCTTCTGCCCCAGGAAGGCGACGGCCTCGCCCTGTTCCAGCGCCTCGCCCACTTCTTGTGCGTCGAAACACTCAAACCAGCGCGGCCCGACCAGCGGCACGGCCTTGGCATAAGGCTCGTAGGTCTCGGTCAGCATCGACAGCGACATCGGCGTGGTGAAACAGGCGCGATAGCGGATCGGCGAGGAAATGGCGTCGATCGCCCGGATGTTTTCGGCGAGGATCGGCTCCGGAGCGCCACCGATCAGGGTCAACGAGATCTCCTCCGGAGAAGCGGAGACCTCTTCGTAGTAGTAATATTCCTGCAAATAGTAGACCATCGCCCCGAAAATCAGCGCGATCGCCACGATTCCACCCCCGATGATCTTCCCGCTCATGTCGCCACCGTCCCGGCTGCCCCTGCGCGGCTCCCCGGATCGCCATGATCTTCAGCGGGGCCAGGGCCCTGCTGCCGGGGCTGGCGCAATAGCGCGGCCCGGTGGCTGATGGCGGCAGGCCGGGTCACGGCGCGACCCACCCCCCGGCTTCGGTCTGCACGAAGGCATCGGCGCAGCGCTTGGCAAGCGCACGCACCCGCCCGATATAGGCCTGCCGCTCGGTCACCGAGATCACGCCGCGTGCGTCGAGCAGGTTGAACAGGTGGCTGGCCTTGATGCACTGGTCGTAGGCCGGGTGCGCCATGACGATGCGCTTGCCGGTCTTGGGATCGACCTCGCCATGCGAGAGAATGTACTCGCAATGGGCCTCGGCCTCCTCGAACTGCTTGAGCAGCACGTCGGTGTCGGCCACATCGAAGTTCCAACGGCTGTATTCCGCCTCCGTCTGCCGGAACACGTCGCCATAGGTCAGCGGGATCGGCGCGTCGGGGCGGTTGAACGGCATGTCCATCACGTGATCGACGCCGAGCACGTACATGGCAAGGCGCTCCAGCCCGTAGGTCAGCTCGCCCGAGACCGGCTTGCAATCATGCCCGCCGACCTGCTGGAAATAGGTGAACTGGCTCACCTCCATCCCGTCGCACCAGACTTCCCAGCCGAGGCCCCAGGCGCCCAGCGTGGGGCTTTCCCAGTCATCCTCGACGAAGCGGATGTCATGCAGCGCCATGTCGATGCCGATCGCCTCCAGCGAGCCGAGGTAGAGCGCCTGCAGGTCCGGCGGGCTCGGCTTGATGAGCACCTGGTACTGGTAATAGTGCTGCAGCCGGTTGGGGTTCTCGCCGTAGCGCCCGTCGGTGGGCCGGCGGGAGGGCTGCACGTAGGCGGCGGCCCAGGCATTGCTGCCGAGCGCCCTGAGCGTCGTCGCCGGGTGGAACGTGCCCGCCCCGACCTCCATGTCATACGGCTGGAGGATCGCGCATCCCTTCTCGGCCCAATAGGTTTGCAGCCGCAGAATCACCTCCTGGAAACAGGTCGGTCGGGTGGTGTCGGTCATGGCTCGGCCCTGCTCGGTTGTCGGTCGCACTTGGCGGTGTTGCGCCTCAATAGGCGGCAGGCGGGCAAGGGTCAATCGCACCCCGGGACGCCGGCGATGCAGGACGGCCACGCTCCGCCGCCTCAGTCAGAATTGAGGTGCGCCCGCATGCGCCTCTGCTATTTTCCCGCGAAACGCCGCGTGGTCGGCAGAAACAGGCGAATTTCCGGGGAACCGAGCAGTGAAGCGCATTCTTTTGATTTTTTCGATCATGTCATTCTGGATCGTCGCGACGGGCGCGCGGGCGCAGCAGGACACGGCGTGGGTCCAGATCGAGGCCGTCCGCACCCTGGCGCTGGCGCAGGACAGGGCCCGCGCCTATGCCGGTGCGCTTCCCAATGTCGCCGGCTTCCGCACCGGGACGACCTGGTACGCTGTTGCGCTCGGCCCCTACACGGCGGCAACCGCCGAGGCCGAGCTGGCCGCGCTCAAGCGCGACGGGCTGATCCCCGCGGACAGCTACATCGTAACCTCCGACACCTATGTGCAGCAGTTCTGGCCGGTCGGCACCGACCTGCTTGGCGCGGCGCCCCGCCCCGGAACCGCCGGCACGCTGCCGCTCGCACAGCCCGAGACGCCCCCTGCCCAGCCCGAGGCGGAGAGCCCCGAAGTGCTGGCCGTTATCCCCGACGAGACGCCGCGCGAGGCCTTGGCCGGCGAGCGCAGCCTGCTGCCGGCAGAGCGCCAGGAACTGCAGGAAGCCCTGCAATGGGAGGGCTTCTATGCCGGCGGGATCGATGGTGCCTTCGGCCCCGGAACCCGCAACGCCATGGCCGCCTGGCAGTCCGCCAGGGGCTACGAGGCGTCCGGCGTGCTCACCACCCGCCAGCGCGGCGAGCTGGTCGATGGCTACCGCAGCGTCTTTGCCGATCTCGCCCTCGCCTCGGTCCGGGACGACACCGCCGGGATCGAGATGATCCTGCCCTCGGGCAAGATCGAGTACGGCGAAACCGAAGCGCCCTTCGTGCATTACGACAGCAGCGACGATGACGGCATCCGGGTCGTGCTGATCAGCCAGTCGGGCGACGAGGCGACGCTGTTCGGTCTCTACGACATCATGCAGACGCTCAACATCGTCCCGCCGAGCGGCTTTCGCGAGCGCCAGCAGCGGAGCTTCGTGCTGACGGGCCAGTCCGACACCCTGAGCTCCCACACTTATGCCCAGCTCTCCGACGGCGAGATCAAGGGGTTCACCCTCGCCTGGCCCCCGGCGCAGGACAGGCTCATGCAACGCGTCGTCCAGACCATGCGCGACAGCTTCATGCCGATCCAAGGCACCGTCCTGCCCGACACTGCCCTGAGCGGCGACGGCGCCGACCAGCGGATCGACCTGATGTCCGGCCTCGAGATCCGTCGGCCGGAACGCAGCCGCAGCGGCTTCTTCATCGATGCGGCCGGGTCCGTGCTGACCACGACGGATGTGCTCGCCCAGTGCAGCCGCCTGACCCTTGGCGAGGAGGCCGAGGCCGAGATCACAGCCCGCGACGACCGCCTGGGCCTTGCCCTGCTCAAGCCGCGCGAACCGCTCGCACCGATCGCCGTCGCCGAGTTCCGATCCGACGTGCCGCGCCTGAACTCCGAGGTTGCGCTCGCCGGGTTCTCCTTCGGGGACGTGCTCGACCTGCCGGTGATGACCTATGGCACGCTGGCCGACATCCGCGGCCTGCAGGGCGAGGACGATCTCGACCGCCTGTCGCTCGAATCCCGCCCCGGCGACGCGGGCGGACCGGTCTTCGACGGCACCGGCGCGATTATCGGCATGCTGCGCGCCCGCTCCGACAGCGACGGACGGCAATTGCCCCCCGATGTGAACTTCGCTGTCGATGTGCCGGCGATGGCGGAGTTTCTGGACGGGGCCGGCGTCGCGCTGCGCGGCTCGGACCGCCACGCCGCCCTGCCGCCCGAAGACCTCACGACGCTGGCTGGCGACCTCACGGTCCGGGTCAGCTGCTGGAACTGAGCCCGTACCCCGCGGCTCCGGCCGGAGGCGTCACTTGCGCCAGAAGGCCACGGTGAAGAGCGCGTAGACCGCCAGCAATTCCAGCCGCCCGACAAGCATCGCCGCCGAGAGGATCCACTTGGCGGTGACGTTAAGGCTGGAGAAATTGCCCGAGGGTCCGATAATCTCTCCCAATCCCGGGCCGATGTTGCCGAGCGTCGCGCCGGCACCCGACACCGAGGTCGTGAAGTCGAGTCCGGTCATCGCCAACGCCACGGAAAAGCCGCCAAGCGACACCGTGAAAAGAACGAAAAACGACATCACCGAACTCAGTGTGGAGACCTCCACCTCCCGCCCGCCATAGCGCAGCGGAAAGATGCCGCGCGGCGAGTGCAGCAGGCGGATCTGCTGCACGATCGCCCCGAACAGGAGCTGGTAGCGGAAGATCTTGACCGAACAGGCGGTCGAGCCGGCGCAGCCGCCGATCAGCCCGAGAAAGAAGAAAACCGTCGCGGCGAAGGCGCCCCATTCCTGGTAGTCGACGCTCGCATAGCCGGTGCCGGAGATGATCGAGGTCACGTTGAACAGCGCCTCGCGAATGCTCGGCTCCAGCCCGCGCCGGTCGTAGAACACCTGGAACAGCGCCAAGGTCACCGCGACGACGATGATCACCGCGAGGTAGGTGCGGATCTGGGTGTCGCGTAGAAACGGCTGCGCGGTGCCGGCAAGCAGCTGGATGTAGCGGACGAAGGGCAGGCTCGCGAGGAGCATCAGCAGCGAGGCGAAATACTCCGGTGGGCCCTGGAATGCCCCGAAAGAAGCATCGCGGGTGGAAAACCCCCCGGTCGAGACCGAGGTCAGCGCATGGTTGGACGCGTCGAAGAAGTCCATGCCAAGTGCGAGGTACCCGGTGATCGCAAAGATTGTCAGGGCCACGTAGATCCAGGTGATCTGCGCGGCGATCTCCGCCGCCCGCGGAAGGATCTTGCCCAGGGTGTCGAAGGCCTCGGAGCGGAATATCTGCATCCCGCCCACACGAAGTTCAGGCAGAAAGACCATGGCCATCACGATCACTCCGATGCCGCCCAGCCATTGCAGAAGCGACCGCCACAGCAGAAGACCATGAGGCAGGTTGTCGAGGCCAGAAAACACCGTGGCGCCGGTCGTCGTCAGCCCGGACATCGCCTCGAAATAGGCATCGGTGAAGGTCGCGTTGGTCGCCCCCAGCATGAAGGGCAACGCACCGAAGAGCGGCGCGGCCGCCCAGACCCCCGTCGTCAGCAGGAAGGTCTGACGCAGACTCAGCCCCTCTTGCACGGCGTTTCTGCAAGCCAGTGCCACCAGTCCACCGGTCAGTATGGTCAGGATCGCGCTTTCGGCAAACGCCGGCCAATGCCCGTTGCCCGCCACGAGGTCGAGCCCCAGCGGCAACAGCATCGTCACCCCGAGCGTGGCCACCAGCAGGCCGATGACATATCCCACAGGGCGAATGTCCAACATGGCCGAAGCGTTGGCGCGTGGCATCGCGACTGTCAAGCGCCCCAAGCACCTTGCCGCGGGGTCCGATGCTGCACCCGCACCGATTGCTTCTTTGCGAAGCAGCCTCGGATGGAGGCCGCGTCATACCTCGCACGCGAGGGATAGGCCGTATTCCTGCTGGCGCCGGCTTTCCCTAGCGGGCGTGAATCATGCTGGCGAAGAGATGAGGCTCGAGCCCGACAGAATCGAACGTCGTCCCCTCTGTCAGCACGCTGATCGCATCATGGCTGTGCAGGCTCTCCTGGTGGCTCGCCACCACCCGGAAATCGCCAATCCGTGCATCGGCCTGCAGCGCCTCGGCGAACAGCCGCGCCGCGTCCTCGACAAAGATCGGATTGGCCGCATTCAGTTCTGCGAAGGCCTGCTCGTCCTCGCGCTTGACCATCACCTGCGTCTCGGTCGGCACCGCCCGGCGGCACATCTCGACGATGTCCTCGAACCACAGGCAGCCGGCTTCCGGGTCCACCACCATCGAGATCCGCGCCACGGAGCGCTGCGAATGGGGCGTCGCAAGCTGCCCGCGGGTCCGGCGGGCGTGTTCCGACAGTTCCAGCGAGCACGGGCAGGTCGAAGAGTAGACGTAGTCGAGATGCAGGATCTTGGTGCGCACGCCGTCGCGGTCCACCACCTCGAGCGCCATGTCGTAGTATTGGTAGCCTTCAAGGCCGGAGCGCAGCGACTGCACCTTCATCGGGAAGGCGAAGCGCATGATGATCCGGGCGTCAAAGCTCTCCAGATCGCTCTTGTAGGCCTCCAGCGTCTCCTCGATCACCTCGAAGCTGAAAGTGCGCTCAGCGGAACGGTAGAAGCTCCGCATGATGCGCGACATGTTGATGCCCTTCTTGTCGGCATCGAGGCTGACCGAGCCGGTCACCGACGTGTCGAGGGCAATGTCCGCACCGTCACGGCTGTGAAAGCGGATCGGCAGTCGGAAGTTCGAGATCCCCACGTGCTGGATCTGCCGCCGGGCGCCGCGTATCAGGCTCTCTGGCCCGTTCTGGAGGTCGGGCATGCCGGCCTTGTAGTCGGCGTCCACCGTGAAATCGGACGGGTAGCTCCGGCTGAGGTCCGGATAGGCATCGACGGCTCCGCCCGGTTTCAGCCGGACGACCGCAGGATCGAGATCGGAAATCTCGACATCGGAGGCCATATCCGCCCATTGGCGCAGCACCTCCAGCGCCCGGCGTGCGTCCTCACGTGTCGGGTCCCTGTCGAAATCGGCGGTAATATAGTTCATCTCGGCCCCCCGCGGGTTTGTCCGGCGCCCACCCAAGGTCGGTATAGGCGGCCGGTTTGTCCAGTGCAGATCACGGTATAATACGCAGGCCGTCCCGATGCGGATCACTTCGGGATGCTGAGATCACCGGTACCGGTCCACGAAGTTGCGCAGGATGACCGGCGCGAGATCTACGTCGCTGGCAAGGACCCGGTCCTTGAGCGCCTGCGCTTCCTGCGCCGGGAAATACCCCCGCTCCTTGTAGATCTCGATCCGAAGCGCGAAGACGGCGCCATCGGCCTCGGGGTGAAATTGCGTAGCATAGACGTTCCGGCCATACCGGATCATCTGGAACGGGCACGGATCCGACCGCAGCAGGTGGACACAGCCCGGCGGCAGGGCTTGCACGGCTTCCTTGTGGCCGACCAGCGCGTTGAACCGGCCCGGCAAGCCAGCGAGCACCGGATCGCCCTGCCCCTCCGGCATGACCTCGCATGCCACCGCCCCCACGTCCTCGCCATAGCGCTCCTTGGAGACCTGGCCGCCAAGATGATGCGCGAGGATGCCGATGCCGTAACAGCAGCCCATGAACGGGATGTCCTGCGCCGTGATCTGCGGCATCAGCCCGAGGATCTCGGCTTCGATATGCCGCTCGATCACCGGCTTGGTCTCGTCCGGGTCGGAAACGCAGCCCGGCCCGCCGCCGACGATCACCCCGGCATACGCCGTGAGGTCCAGATCCTCCGGCACCTCTTCCCGCTCCAGGCGAATGCGGTGCGTTTCGGCCACCGAAAGACCGCCCTTCTCCAGAAAGGCCTGGTACTCGTTGTCCGAGGCCTCAGGTTCGGGGCGCAATTGCAGGATCAGGAAGGGTTTCATCGGCTCGGGTCCTCGTTCGCCCCCGCATCTGCCGCACCAGCAGCTGCGAGGTCAACCCGTGCGAATGCCCGAGGCGAGCGCCTCCAGCCATTCCGGCACGTCGCGCGCGTCCACTTCGGCCTCGCGAACCAGCCAGTCGAAATGCTCCACCAGCGAGCGCACGCGCTCCCGCGAGCGGAAGGCGAGGTAGAATCGGCCGACATAGATCACCCCGAGGAAGCTGCCGAAAACCGTCACCGGAGCGCTGAACACCCTACGGGCGTCGTAGAGAAACAGCCGGAGGCCGGGATAGAGATCCCGCGTCGCCCGGATCATGGCCTCGATCTGTTCCCGCCGGATCTCGACGTCGAGCCCGCTGTAATAGCCCTCGCCCGCGGCAAAGGCTCGGAGCTCCCCCATAGACAGCGCGATCTCGTAGTCGGTCAGGTGATCGTCCAGCAGGCCGAGCCGGTCCTGCGAGGCCCCGATCGCCTGTTCGGCGGTGCGGCTGAGGGCGTGGCTGTATTCCCAGGTCAGCATGGCCTCGGTCTTGAGCACATCGGGCAGCGTCGCCGGGACATGGCGGATCTTTGCGCCAGCCGCTTCGCGATGCCAGTCGTGGAGTTGCGCGTCCGCCGTGCTGCGCGCCGCCTCGGTCACCGTCATCGCCGAGGCCAGCAGATCGCCGGACCGCTCCGGCCGGTCGGCCAGCCCGAGGAGCCAATCGGACGAGACACCGAGCGCCCGGGCGCATTCCGCCGCGAGGTGCGCATTTGGCAGCCGCGCGGTTCCGTCGGCCAGCAGTTGCGCCACGGTGGACCGGTCCACTCCGGCCGACCGCGCCAGCTCGCTGCGGTTTATCCCCGCCGCGATCATCTGCCCGGTCAGCCGTTGTCGAAACAGCTCGGCCCGTTCGCGTTTGTCCATTCTTGTCATTGATGATGATATTTATCACCAATGCAGGAAAAAGAAAGAGAATTCCCGAAATTCCCCTCTCCGTCCCAGGGCGCGATAAGTGCCGAAACAGAAACGGTTTTGGAGAGAGGCATGGGAGAGACAGCGCTGCGCAGCATCGTCAAGGCAACCACCTGGCAGATCCTCGGGCTTGTCGTGATGACCCTGATCACCTGGACCATCACCGGATCGGTTGCCACCGGCGGCGCCATCGCGCTGGCGGGCGCGGCCTGCGGGATGCTGACCTATTTGCTGCACGAACGTGTCTGGGCCCGCATCCGCTGGGGCCGCCGTCCGTTCTGACGCCGGCCCTTGCGGTCAGGCGCTCAGACCGCGTCCAGCGCCTGTTTCACATCCGCGATCAGATCCTCGGTGTCCTCGATGCCGAGGCTTATCCGCACCAGGCCCGGCGTGATCCCGAGCGCCGCCTTCTGATCGTCGGGCAGCCGCTGATGCGTCGTCGTTGCTGGATGGGTGACAATCGACTTCGCATCGCCAAGATTGTTCGAGATGATCATGATCTTGAGCGCATTCAGGAACCGAAACGCCGCCGGCTGCCCGCCCTTGATGTCGATCGACAGGACCGTGCCGGCCTTTTCCATCATCTCGGTGGCGAGCACATGCTGCGGATGCTGCTCCAGCCCCGGATAGATCACCCGCTCCAGCCGTGCGTCCCATTGCAGCGCCTCGGCCATCGCCTGCGCCGACGCCGCCTGCGCCCGGACCCGCAGGTCCATCGTTTCCAGTCCCTTGAGCATGACCCAGGCGGTAAATGGGCTCATCGAGCCGCCGGTGTGCTTCATGTAGGGCTCGACTGTCTTGCGAATGAACTCCTTGGTGCCGAGGATCACCCCGCCAAGAGTCCGCCCCTGCCCGTCGATGTGCTTGGTCGCCGAATAGACCACCACGTCGGCCCCCAGTTCCAGGGCGCGCGAGAACACGGGCGTCGCGAACACGTTGTCGACGATCACCTTCGCGCCGACGCGATGCGCCAGCTTGGCCACCGCCGGCAGGTCCACCACTTCGAGCGTCGGGTTTGACATAGTTTCGAAGAACACAGCCTTGGTGTCCTTGTTGATCGCATTTTTCCACTGGTCGAGATCGGTGCCGTCGACGAAGGTGACCTCCACGCCGTATCGGGCCAGCACTTCCTCGAGGATATAGAGGCAGGAGCCGAAGAGCGCGCGGGCCGAGACGACGTGATCGCCCGCCTTCAACATCGAGGTCAGCGCGCCGTTGACCGCCGCCATGCCCGAGGCCGCGGCAAAGGCATCCTCCGCGCCTTCGATGGCCGCGATCCGATCTTCGAACATCCGGACCGTGGGGTTGCCGTAACGGGCATAGATGAACTCGTCCGGCCCGGCCTCGAGAAACCGTGCCTCCGCCTGCTCGGCGCTGTCATAGACGAAGCCCTGGGTGAGAAAGATGGCCTCGGCCACTTCCCCATACTGGCTGCGCCGGATGCCGGAGTGAATGAGTTTGGTGCGTGTCTTCCAGTCGTCCATGCGAGGACCTCCAAGCAAAAGCCCCACCGCGAGCCAGCGGCGGGGCGTCCCGCTCCTGACCTCTTTAGCGGCATGTTTATCGTGGCCCGCAATCCGGTGAACAAATCGCCACGCGGCCCTCGTATCGGTTTCGCGGCGCTCTCGTCAAGCAACCTCCCGGCTTTTACCTGCCCGTTACGTTTGCGTCACCTTGGCGTAACCGGTCCGTCACCCGGATGATGCAGAGCCGCGCTACCCCCTCCACAAGATCTTGTGGACCGATGCGATGCCCCTGTGCCGGATCAACGTTGCTGAAGCCGACCTCGCAGCCCCGCGGCAGGCCAAGGCCCGGCTGCGCGCAGCGCTGGAACGAACCGCACCCGGCGCGCCAGTGGTGGTTCTGGTTCACGGCTACAAGTTCTCCCCGTCGAGCGACCGCACCAGCCCGCACACCCATATCTTGTCTCTCGCCCCCGCAAGGGCTGGCCGCAAGGCGCTGTCCTGGCCGCGCGAACTCGGACTCGGGACGGGCGAGGCCTCCGAGCCGCTCTGCATCGCGCTTGGGTGGGAGGCGCGCGGCTCGCTCTGGAAGGCCTATGGGCGCGCGCCGCGCACCGGGCTCGCATTGGCGCGCCTGATCGCCCTGATACGCGAACTGCGCCCGGGGCAGCGCGTCGACGTGTTGGCGCATTCTCTGGGCTGCCGCGTCGCGCTCTCCGCCCTGCCCCACCTTCCGGCCCGCGCGATGGGCCGCGCGGTGCTGATGGCCCCGGCCGAGATGCGCTCGGTGGCCCGCGCCCGGTTGGAATGCCCGGCCGGGCGGACAGTCGAGGTGATCAACGTCACCAGCCGCGAAAATGGACTCTACGACCGCGCGCTGGAATGGCTGCTCGCGCCCCACCACTTCGGCGACCGCGCCCTCGGCGCCGGGCTGAGCCGGCTCGCCAGCAACTGGACCGACATCAACATCGACAACCACGCGACCCGCAGCCTGCTGGCCGACCAAGGTTACCCGATCGCGGCATCGGACCGGCGCGTCTGCCATTGGTCGGTCTACCTGCGGCCGGGGCTGTTTCCGTTCTACCGGGCGGTGCTCGACCGCAAGATCCCGCTCGCCGCGTTGCGCATTCCGGATGATTCACCCGCTCCGTCGCCGTTCTGGTCACGGCTGGCACAGCTCGCCGGACGCCCGCTGGACATTGGCGACCGGCAGCCCTCCTGATCCACGCAGGCGCGACCGGCTTCTTCTGTCTGAAAATATCCCCGCCGGAGGCAGCGCCGCCCCTCCGGCGCTTCTGCCAAGGATCAGCGGCTACTCGCCCGGCTTCTCGCCCTCGGGCTCCATGTATTTCTGCAACGTCATGATCTGCGCCCAGAGATAGATCATCAGCGCGATCGGGAAGGCGAAGGTCTCGATCTTAACCCAGGCGTCGGTCGACATCGTCCGCCAGACGATCTCGTTGGCGACGGCCAGCACGGCGAAACCCGCCGCCAGGCGCGACGTGAGCTTCATCCAACCCTCCTCCGCCATCGGCATCAGGTCGCCCAGAACCCAGGACAGGTAGCTCCGCCCCTGCAGCAGGCCAACCCCGAGGATCGTCGCAAAGAGCCCGTAGACGATGGTCGTCTTCATCTTGAAGAAGGTCTCGTCGTTGAACCATACGGTGAGGCCGCCGAAGAACACCACCATGAAGGCGGTGACGACCTGCAGGCGCGATATCTGCCCGGTCAGCTTCCAGAGGGCCGCGATCGAGGCCAGCAGCACCGGCACGAAGAGGCCGGCGGCGACGATGAAACCGCCGTATTCCGTCCCGCCGATCGTGTAGGTCTGATCGCGCATGTAGATGTAGGCCACGAAGAACAGCAGCGGGGGACCCAGCTCCAGCACCTGTTTCAGGATCGGGTTGACCGTCTTTTCTTCCATGCTGTCCTGCAAGCCTCCATCGGGTTCGATGCCCGATGGCACACCGCGTTTCGGCGCGGGAGTCAACCGCCAAGCTCGACAACGACGGCCCCGGCCGCGATCGTCGCCATCAAGAGCATCCGCCGCGGACCCACCGGTTCGCGCAGGATCAGCCACCCGATCAGGGCGGCGAAGACCGTCGAGGTCTCGCGCAGCACCGCCGCCTCGCCCACCTTGTCCAGTCGGGTCGCGAGCATCACGGAGCCGAAGCTCCCCCAGGCCACCAACGCCCCCACGAAGCCGCGCCACAGCAGCGGACCAGCCGCAGGGCGGTAGCGCATGTTCTTCCAGCGCAGCGCCGCGATCACCGGCATGTCGAAGGCGGTGACAAAGAAGAACCAGGCGAGGAAGGTGAAGGGATCGGGCGTGGCGCGGATGCCGTAGGCATCATAGGTGGTGTATAGCGCGACCATCGCCCCGGTGAAGAGCGCCAGCCAGAGCGCGGGCACCAGCGTCTCGCGGGCGACCTCGACATGAATCAGGTTGTAGACCGCCAGCCCGAAGATCCCGGTCAGCAGCAATGCCATGCCGAGCCACTGGGTGGGTGTGAAGGTCTCGCCGAAGATCAGCCAGGCGCCGATCACCGCGAAGAGCGGCCCCGAGCCGCGGACCACGGGATAGACCACGGTAAAGGCGCCGCGGGAAAAGGCCAGCGCCATGCCGATCTTGTAGATGAAATGGATCACCATCGCGCCGAGCAGGAGCAGCCAGACGTGCCCCTCGGGCCAGGGCACGACGAAGAGCGCGATCGGCGCCGACAGCAGCGCCAGCCAGCCGTCGATTGCCCCGCGGCTCAGCCAGGGATCGTGCCGCCCCTTCTGAAGCGCCCCGAAGACGGCGTGCAGGAAGGCCGCCGCGAGCGCGAGCAAGGTTGCGAGGTCGTGGCCTGCGGCGGTTCCTTCGAGCGACTGGATCCACTGGGACATGGCAATGCCTCGGTTCAAGCGGCCCGCGCATGGCGCCCGGCCGGGGGGGGGGTCCACCCCCGGACTCCCGGAGGATATTTTCAGACAGGAGATCGGGCGCCTGCGTCAGGCGCGTTTTCGGAGTTTCCAGACCTGTTCGCAAGGGTATCGCTTCGCCCAGTCCGCAGGAACGCTGAACCTTGTGCCCTCGGCCGTGTCGGGCGCGTAGAGTTCGAGATATCCCTCGATGTCGAAGCCGATCTCGGAAAAGACCGCGATCCAGCCCGCCGTGGTGCGGGTGAATTCCACGCCTCCCGGGTCGATTTCGACGCCGGTCCAGTCCAGCCGCCCGAGGCCCCGGTAGGGCCGGTGCAGAATGGCCTCGCTCGGGGCGCCGCTATTGGGCGCGGTCATCAGCGCCAGCGGGTGATTTCCGAGGAACACCAGCCCGCCCCCCGGACGGAGCAGCCGCCAGGCCTCGCGCAGCCAGAGATCTGGGTCGCACCAGATCGCCGCGCCGTACTCGGAGATGGCGAAATCGTAACTGCCCGCAGGCAGGCCGGTCGCCTCGGCATTGGCTTCGAGAAAGGCGATGTCCGCGCCGTGGTCCCGGGCCAGCCTGCGCGCGGTAGCCAGCTGTTCCGACGAGACGTCCACGCCCGTTACGCGGGCGCCGCGCCGCGTCATCCAGCCCGAGACATACCCGGTGCCGCAGCCCAGCTCGATCGCCGCCTTGCCGTCGAGGCCCTCCGCCAGAAGGCCCAGTTCCGCCTCGGGCAGGCCCCAGATCCCCCAGACAGGCGCCTCGCGGCGCCAGTTCCTCTCGCCCGCGGCGACCCAGTCGGCGGCCATGCCGTTCCAGTAGTCGCGGTTGATCGCCACGTGGGAACCGGTCATGCGGGTCTCCTGAAACGGATCAGGCCGCCGCGCCGGTCAGCGCCTGCGCGAATTCCTCGGGGTCGAAAGCCTGCAAATCGTCGATCTGTTCGCCCACGCCGATGGCATGGATCGGCAGCCCGAAGCGGTCTGCCAAGGCCACCAGCACGCCCCCCTTGGCGGTGCCGTCGAGCTTGGTCATCACGAGGCCGGAGACGTCGGCAAGTTTCTGGAAGGTCTCGACCTGGGAGAGCGCGTTCTGGCCCGTCGTCGCGTCGAGCACGAGAAGCGTGTTGTGCGGCGCGTCGGGGTCCTTCTTGCGGATCACGCGGACGATCTTGGCCAGTTCCTCCATCAGGTCGGCGCGGTTCTGCAGCCGTCCGGCGGTGTCGATCATCAGCAGGTCGGCGCCGTCGCGCTGCGCCTGCTCCATCGCGTCCCAGGCGAGACTGGCGGGATCGGAGCCCTGCGCGGCCGTCAGCACGGGCACACCGGCACGCTCCCCCCAGACCTGAAGCTGCTCCACCGCGGCAGCGCGGAAGGTGTCGCCGGCGGCGATCACCACCTTCTTGCCGGCGGCGCGGAACTGGCTGGCGAGCTTGCCGATGGTGGTCGTCTTGCCCGATCCGTTGACACCGACCACCAGCACCACCTGCGGCTTCTTCGGATAGAGCGGCAGCGGGCGGGCCACCGGCTCCATAATCCGCGCAACCTCCTGGGCCAGCAAGCTCTTGATCTCCTCGGTGGAGAGCTTCTTGCCGAACCGGCCCTCGGCCATGTTGGCGGTGACGCGAAGCGCCGTGTCGACCCCCATGTCGGAGGCGATAAGCAGTTCCTCCAGCTGCTCCAGCATGTCGTCGTCGAGGGTCCGGCGGACCACCGTCTTCGGCTCGCCGCGTCCGAGCAGGCGACCGAGGATGCCAGGCCGCGCCGTCTGGCCCATGGGATCGCCGGCGGGGATTTCCGGGAACGGGTCCATCGGCATCGGATCGGCCGGTTGCGGCGCCTCGGCGGGCGGTGTCACCGGCTCCGGCTCCGGCGCCTCGGGCACTTCCGCCG
Source organism: Tropicimonas aquimaris (assembly GCF_042676185.1). Classification (NCBI taxonomy): domain Bacteria; kingdom Pseudomonadati; phylum Pseudomonadota; class Alphaproteobacteria; order Rhodobacterales; family Roseobacteraceae; genus Tropicimonas; species Tropicimonas aquimaris. The sequence goes on from NZ_JBHTJT010000056.1 coordinate 48,916, forward strand.
GGTAGTCCGGCGATCCGGGGACAGGCTCGGCAGGCTCCGGGATCGGATCCGCCGGCGCCGGCTGCGGGGTTTCCGGGCGGTCCGGCACACCGGGGGGCGCCGGGGCGGGCTCGGGCTCCTCGGCGGGAGGGACGGGCTGCGGTTCGGGCTCTGGCTGCGGATCGGGCTCATCGGGCGCTGCCGCCTCGACGAGTTCCTCCTCGCCGCCCTCTTGCACGATCGCCTCCAGCCCCTCCTCGAGCTTGGAGGACGACTTGAAGAGCCGGTCCTTCAGTTTCTTGAAAAATGCCATGGCAGGGCCTTTCGCTTTGCCGCAGGTATCACCTAATCCCATGGCGACGGGTTTGGAAGCCTGCGCGCTCAGGTTAACCCCGCGAAGGCGGCGAGGAAAAGCGCCTGTGCGAGCCAGTAAGGCACCCAGACCACATAAGGCGAGATGCGGCGCAGCCGGTGCGTGGCCGGCAGCAGGAAGAGTTCGAACGCGAGGATGGCGTCCGACAGGATAAACAGGGAGGCGGCGGCGATCGCGAGGAGCGGGTCGTAAGGGCCTTCTGGCGGGATCGGCAGGCTCAATGCGGCCATCCCCATCATGACGATGATCCCGACATAGACCAGCACCGGCCAGCGCAAAGCCCCCGCAACCGGCCAGAGACGCCAACCCATGGCGATGCCAAGCGCCAGCAGGGCCAGGGCGGCGGGGTTGCGCTCCGGGGCGATGAGGTTCGCAGGCACGGCGCCAGCGTTCAGGAACAGGAAAGTGTAAGCCAGATGGGCGACGGCGAAGGCGACAAGCCCTGCGAGAAATGTACGCGCACCCGAGCGCGAAAGCAGCAGGTCGCCGATGGCACCGAGCCCAAGACCGGCCACCAGCAAGACCGGCGCACCCGCAAACAGGGCGGCGGCAGCGAGCAGTCCGGTCGAGAGGGTCTTGGTCAGGCTGCGAGCAACACCTGACGGACCCGCGCAATGGCGCAGCAGGTAGATTGTGGCGAAACCGGCTGCCGAAACGGCAAGGGCGAACACGATTGAGGACATCCCTCCGCGATAGCCGCGACAGGCAGGCCTGTCACCCACCGATGCGGCAACACCCTGACGGGATGGTGACTGGCCGCGCCTCCGCCGATCTGCCATTCTGATGCGGGCGCCGGAAGGCGCCTGCCCGGCGACCGCAAGGAGAGACCATGCCGCTGCGCACCCTTCTGACCTGCCTGCTACTGCTGCTTCCGGCCTTTGCCGCCGCCGAAACGCCGCTCACCGCGGAAGAATTCGACGCGCGCACGCAGGGGCGCACGCTTTTCTTCTATTCCGAGGGGCGGGCCTATGGCGCCGAGCGGTATCGCGAGGACGGGCGGGTGACCTGGACCTTCCTCGATGGCCAATGCAAGGAAGGGCGATGGTACCAGGAGGGGCGGTTCATCTGCTTCGTTTACGAGGACACGCCGGACCCGCAATGCTGGACCTTCTTTGATTCCGGCAACGGGCTGCGGGCGCTATTCGAGGACCGGGAAGACGCGACCGAACTCTACGAGGCCGGCGAGGCAGAGGAGCCGCTTTTCTGCCTCGGCCCCGAGGTCGGCGTCTGACAACCAGCGCCGGAGCGAGCGGCTGGCGATCGCCTGTGCCGCCCGCGGGAACATTTACCAAAAGATGACGAGGCTCAGAACAGGCTGCCCTGGTCGGGCTTCCCGTCGCGCGAGGCAGGTTTGCGCGGCGTGCCGCCGAGCTTCATCCGTCCGTCATGGAATTGAAGTTCGAGCGCCTGCGCCTGTTCGGCGGCGGCGCGGGTGGTGACGATCCGGCCGTCGCCACGCACCACGGCAAAGCCGCGCTTCAGAGTTTCCTCGTAGTTGAGAGATTGCAGCATCCTGTCGATGGCGGTGAGCTTGGTCCGACGGCGGGCCTCCTGCGCGGCAGCGGCATTGCCGAAGCGGCGGAGAAGACCCTCGAGCCGGTCTTTCTGGCGCGCGATTTCGCGCTGGACGGGCGCCGGCTTCACCCGGCTGGCTGAGCGGTCGAACCGGGCACGCGCGCGCTCGGTGGTTCGGGTCAGCGCCGGATCGAGCCGGGCGCCGCGGGTATCGAGCCGCTCCCGCGCGCGGTCGACCCGGTCCGTCAGCAGCGCGGGGCGCAGGAGCGCCGCGAAGCGCACGAGCCGCGGCCTGCGGGTCTGCACGCCGGAGCGCAACGCCGCCGGCAGGCGATGGGACGTGTGGTCGAGCCGCTGGCGGGCAGTGGCGAGCAACGCCTCAGACCGGGGCAGCGCCCGCCCCAGATCGCGCAGCCGCTCGCCGCGCCGGGACATGCCGCGCGCCAGCGCAGCGGAGGCGCGCGCGCCCTGCCCCTCCACGTGGGCCAGCAAGTCGAGCCGCACCGGGACCGCGATTTCCGCCGCGGCGGTCGGGGTCGGCGCGCGGCGATCCGAGACGTAATCGATCAGCGTCGTATCCGTTTCGTGCCCCACGGCTGAGATGAGCGGGATCGCCGAGGCCGCCGCGGCGCGGGCGACGATCTCTTCGTTGAACCCCCAGAGATCCTCGATCGACCCACCACCCCGGGCGACGATCAGCACGTCAGGCCGCGGCAGGGCGCCCCCCTGCGACAACCGGTTGAACCCGTCGATGGCGGCCGCCACCTGCGGCGCGCAGTCCCGGCCCTGCACGGCCACCGGCCAGACGAGCACCTTGCGCGGGAAGCGGTCGCGCAGGCGGTGCAGGATGTCGCGGATCACAGCCCCCGAAGGCGAAGTAACCACCCCGATCACCTCTGGCAGGAACGGCAGCGGGCGCTTGCGTTCGGCCGCGAATAGCCCTTCGGCCTCGAGCTGCTTCTTGCGCTTTTCCAGCATCGCCATCAGCGCCCCGGCGCCGGCTGGCTCCACCTGGTCGACGTTGAGTTGGTACTTGGACTGGCTGCCGAAGGTCGTGAGCCGCCCGGAGGCCACCACCTCCATCCCCTCTTCCGGAATCACCGCCAGCGCCTCGAGCTGGCCCTTCCAGCTCACCGAGGCGAGCACGGAGCGGTCGTCCTTTATATCGAAGTACAGATGCCCGGAGCGGGCCCTGAACACCCGGCCCACCTCGCCGCGTACGCGAATCCGCCCGAAAGCGCCCTCCAGCGTCTTCTTCACAGCACCGGAGATCTCCGAAACCGTGAATTCGGGAGCATTGCTGCCCGGGCCGGGCGCGTCGAATTCGTCGTCGATCAGGTCGGACATCGGGGCTCGCTTGTGTCGGATCGGCGCCGACCTTAGAACGCGGGACGACGAAGGCCAAGCGGAGGCGATCAAGGCGATGAACATTCTGGTGCTGGGCGGCGGCGGCCGCGAACATGCCCTGGCCTGGGCGATCCTGCAGAACCCGAAATGCGACCGGCTGATCGTCGCGCCTGGCAATGCCGGGATCGAGCAGATCGCCGAATGCGCGAGTTTCGACATCTGCGACGGCGGGGCGGTGGTGGAATTCGCCGAGGCCGAGGCGATCGACTTCGTGGTGATCGGTCCGGAGGCGCCGCTGGCCGCGGGCGTGGCGGACCGGCTGGCGGAGGCGGGCATTCCGGCCTTCGGCCCGTCTGCAGCGGCCGCGCGGCTCGAGGCCTCCAAGCGCTTTACCAAGGAGATCTGCGACGCCGCCGGGGCCCCAACAGCCGCCTGGGCCCGATTCGACGACGCCGAACCGGCCCGCGCCTATATCCGCCAGCAGGGCGCGCCGATCGTGGTGAAGGCTGACGGACTGGCCGCCGGCAAGGGCGTGATCGTGGCGATGACCGAGGACGAGGCCCTATCCGCGATCGACGAGATGTTCTCCGGCGCCTTCGGCGCGGCCGGCGCCGAGGTGGTAATAGAGGAATTCATGGAGGGCGAGGAAGCGAGCTTCTTCGTGCTTTGCGACGGGGAGACGGTGCTGCCGGTCGGCACGGCGCAGGACCACAAGCGCGTGGGCGAAGGCGACACCGGCCCCAACACCGGCGGCATGGGGGCTTATTCGCCCGCGCCAGTAATGACGCCGGAGGTGACCGCAGCGGCGCTGGAGCGCATCGTGAAGCCCACGATGGCCGAGATGGCACGGCGCGGCACGCCCTATCGCGGGGTGCTTTATGTCGGTCTGATGATCAAGGACGGCGCACCGCGGCTGGTGGAATACAACGTCCGCTTCGGCGATCCGGAGTGCCAAGCCCTGATGATGCGGCTCGGCGCGCAGGCGCTGGATCTGATGCTCGCGGCCGCCGAGGGGCGCCTGGCGGAGCGCAAGGTCAACTGGGCCGAGGATTATGCGATGACGGTGGTCCTGGCGAGCCGCGGATATCCAGGAGACTACGCCAAGGGGAGCGTGATCGGTGGGCTCGACGGCCTTCCGGAAACCAGCTGGGAGATGATGTTCCACGCCGGCACGACCGAGATCGACGGCAAGATCACCGCGACCGGCGGGCGGGTACTCAACGCCACCGCCCGCGGCCGCACCCTGCAGGAAGCCCGCGACCGCGCCTATGCGATGGCCGAAGCGGTGGACTGGCCCGAGGGGTTCTATCGCAGCGACATCGGCTGGCGAGCACTCTGATCGCACGGCGGAGCGCTCCCGCCCGGATTCGAGGCCTTGCGGCCCCTCATCCCGTTGGGCCGGGCGCGTGCTTTCGCACGCGAGGCCGATTGGCAGAGCCTGGGTGCCAGCCTCAAGGGCTTGCGCCTTCACAGCCTCTTTTGTCCTCGGAGTGGATCGAAGCCCTCGGCTCGGTCAACGACAACCGACCCAGCCCATCCACGCCGCCGAAGGCGGCGCCCGGCCCAACGGGCAGGGTCGCATCTTCGATGCGGCTCTGGCGGGCGGGAGCCTACCGTCGCTCCCCCGTCACGCCCGACTTTTTTGGCGCACCGGCTGAACCTTGTCGGGACTGTTTGCGTCACGCAGCAGCCGTCCGTGCTTGCGCACCGCCGTTATGACCTCACCGAAAGTGCGATAGCCCTGCCCCTCCAGCATCGGGATCATCATCTCGAGCGCCGCCGCCGTGGCGATGGTGTCGCCCATGGCGGTGTGACGCGCCTCGGGAGGAATCACGACACCGAGGCGTTCGGTCAGGGCGTCGAGCGTGTGGGTCTCTGATTGCCCGAACACCACCGCCGAGAGTAGCACCGTATCGAGGACCGGGTGGTCGAAGCGGGCCCCAATCTCCCCTTCGTGGAGGCGCAGGAATTCCAGGTCGAAAGGCGCGTTGTGCGCGACCAGCACGGCATCCTGCGCGAAGGCGTGGAAACGGCGACCGACCGTCGCGATCGTGGGCGCAGAGGCAACCATCTCGTTGGTCACGTGATGCACCTCGGTGGCCGAAGCCGGGATCGGGCGTTCGGGGTTCACCAGGCTCTCGAACTCCTCGCCGGGGATCCGCTTGCCGCCAAGCAGGCGCAGCGCGGCTATCTGCACGATCTTGTCTCCAGAGGATGGCAGCAGCCCGGTCGTCTCGGTGTCGAACACTACGCAAGTCAGCTCGCGCAACGGCGTCTGGGCCAGCTCGCCGGTGGGTTCGCGGTCCATCAGGTCGAAATCATAGACCGCCGATCGCCGCACCGTCGCCGGTTGCGCCGAGATCGGCCAGGCCTCGGCCAAAGGCAGGCGGATCAGGTTGCGCCCGACCGCGCCGGCCTCGGGCCAGGCTTCGGTGGCATGGGCGGACAGAACCGTGCGACCGGTCACGTTCGCAAGCCCCACTTCCAGCGCCACGTCGAGCCAGCCGTCGAGCAGGCCGACCTGCAGCAGGCTGCCCTTCCAGCCGAGCGTGATCATGGCCCCGCCATTGCTGTCCTCAGAGATGCGGAGCGACAGGGCCGAGGCGCGGATCACCGAGACCAGCCGCTCGCAGAGGTGTCCGAGCAATGCGACGAGCTGGAAAGCGTCGCAGCGCAGCATCATCCGTTCTGCTTCGCCGGTCAGACGGATGCCCTCCAGACCGACTCGGGCAACGACGCTGTCGACGAGCTCGCTTGCTCGGATCTCATCCATCGGCCACCATCCGCCGCGCGCGCGATCGTAGCGCGTTCCGAGATCGGTGATGGCGTGGGTGAGCGCAGATACCTCTGACAGAAGCGCCGCGCGCCCCCCTTCGGCCGTATCCACCTCGCCCGCATCGAGAACGGTCTGCAGGTTGGCTGCCGGACGGCGGACCTTGTCGAACACATCCTCCAGGAGCGCCTCGCGCTCGGCATGGAGGGCCAGGTCGGCGGTGACGTCGCGCAGCGTCAGCACGTAGCCTGGCGCTTCCGCCCCGCGCTGCGGCAGCTTCACCAGGCGCATTCGGCCAGCCATCACATCGCCGGACTGGCTGGAGGCGCAGAGCACGTTGCAGGCGGCGTCGGCGTCCTCGCTCTGCAGCAGCCGGGCGAATGCGTTGCGCAGCGGCGCGGGGCGCAGGTAGTCGAGGATCGACCTGTCGAGCCCGGCCGAAACCTCGCCCGATAGCAGCTCCTGCGCATGGGCGTTGTAAAAGACGATCTGATGGTCGGAGGAGCACAGCACAACACCTGCCGGTACATCGGCCAGCAGCGCCTGAAGGCGTGCATTCTCCACCGCGAGCCGCGTCGTCTCGCGCTCGACCGCCTCGGCCAGCGCGTTCTTGGTTTCGGTCAGCGTACCGGTGATCGCCTTGGCCGCGGGGGCCAGATCACCCAGGTAACGCGCCGGTTCCTCGTCCAGTTCCTCCGCGATCTCGGCATGGGCGCGCGCCCGCATGCCGCCGGCGAGCTTCTGGATCGCCTTGGCAACGTGTTCGTCAAACAGGATCCAGATCCAGGCCACCAGTCCGAGGATGCCGAAGCCGGCCACCAGCCCGGCAAAGATGAACCCCGCCTTGATGCCGCTCTCCTCCACCCGGCGATAGCCGAGGATCTCGCCGAGGATCACGGCACCGATGCCGCCCACCGCGAGCAGGGCGAAGAACAGGAAGACGCGCAGGCGCAGGCTGAGCCTCGTTGCCAGCCAATCATGCATTGCTCGACTCCGACTCGCCTGCCAGCAAGGCACGGGTCCGTTCCAGCAGCTTCGAGAGATCGAAGGGCTTGGCGATGAACCCATCGGCGCCGAGCGCGAGCCCCTTGCGCTGCTCCATCGCGTTGCCACGGGCTGTCATGATCAGGATCTTGATCCCGGCCAGATCACGATCGGCGCGCACCGCCTGGCAGACCTCGTAGCCCGACATGGCTGGCAGCATGACGTCGAGCAGCACGAGGTCGGGACGCGTGTCGCGGATTGCCTTCAGGCCGGCCTCGCCATCGGTGGCTCGGGTCACCTCCATCCCCTCTCGCTTCAGCACATGGCTCAGCGCGAGCGCGATGTTGTCCTCGTCCTCGACGATCAGGATGCGGTCGGGTGCGTCGCTGGGCATGATGGTCAGGCCTCCTTGCATACGATGGAGAAGGTGGGGTCATCCTCGGGCACCGGCCCCCAGTCCGCCTTTGCGACAGCGCCACTCGCGTCGTATTCGACGGTATCGAGCAGCGGCGCCATGCGCCAGCCGTCGCAGTCGTAAACCAAGGGCACCACTTTCGGCCCCGACCAGCGGGCGAACAGCAGAAGGTTGGCCATCCGCTGTGCCGGAACGGCGTCGTTGGTCCGGATCGAGGCGAGATCGACGGCGGAGAACCGGTCCACCAGCGGCCAGAGATAGGTCCAGGGGCGCCAGGCTGCGCGGGCCTCGTGGGTGAAGGTCACCTCCACGCCCTCCGGAAATTCGGAGGTCGTCCGGTCGAACCAGCTGTATTCCATGTAGATCGTAAACCCGATGATCGCCACGCCCGCGGCAGCAGGCATCGTCCATCTAGGCAGCCGCCCGCCGCTGATCCGGTTGAGCAGGAGCACCGCGCCCGCAACGGCCACGCCTGCAACGATGGCTGCGATCAATTCAAAGAACATGGCCTCTCCCTGGATTACCCGGAACGTTACGCTCTACCGACGCATTCGATCGCCGGCCACTCTGCGGCCACGCCTCGGCGTGTCTAGCTCAAAATGCCCTTACCCTGCCCGACTGCCGATTGCATCGTCCGAACAACCACAAATGCATCACGCAGGTGACTGCGTTCGAGGTCGCTCAGATCAGAGGGCGGCATGAAGTTGTCCGGCTTCTGACCGGCGCGGATCTCGTCGGCCTGGCGGTTCAGGCGGGTCTCGGCGATCAGGTCGTAGGCGTCGAGCAGATCGTGCGCGCCGGAGCGCGAAATCGTGCCGTTGGCCTCCGCGGCCTCAAGCCGGGCGCGGGTGTTGACCTCGCTCAATCCAGCCTGCAACGCATAGACCCGCCCGAGGTCCACCACCGGCACCACGCCGTTCATCTTGAGGTCGATCTCGTTCTTGTGCTCGCCCGAGCGCACTGTGGCAAAACCGCGGAACAGGCCGAGCGGCGGCGTGTGCTTGAGCGAATTGGCGATCATGTGGCTGACAAAGATCGAGTTCTTGCGGGCTTCGGCCAGCGTCTCTTCCTTGAGATCCGCGAACAGCCGGGTCGCCCCGCCGATCGGGCGCAGGTCGAACATCACAGAGGCCAGCATCTGCGCCTCCGGATCCGGCTTGGCGATCCAGCCCCGGAAATAGCGGCGCCACACCGCCACGGGCTGCCGCCAGCGCGGGTTGGTCGCCATCATGTCGCCCGGGCAATAGAAGTACCCGCAAGTATCGAGCCCGTCGGAAACGAACTTCGCCAGTTTCTCGAAATAGGCAGCGTCGCCGGAGCGGGCGTTGTCGTCGATGATCAGGCAGTTGTCCTGGTCGGAGACACCGGTCTGCTCCTGCCGGCCCTGGGAGCCGCAGGCGAGCCAGAGATATTCCACCGGCGGCGCACCGAGGTCCGCCTCGGCCAGCGCCAGAAGCCGGCGCGTGACCGCATCGGCTATATCGGTAATCAGCCGGGTGACGACCTCGTGGCGGTTGCCGCCGCCCACGAGCTGGGCCAGCAGCTTCGGCAATCGCGCGGTGACCTTCGCCATGTCCTCTGCAGAGGCGGCCTCGGCAATCTCGTGGACCATCGAAGCCGAGCTGATCGCCTGAAAGCGGGTCAGGTCGGTCTGGGTGAGGATACCGACCACGCGTGCGCCCTCGGTCACAGTGACATGGCCGACCTTTCGCTCCAGCATTATGTTGAGCAGGTCCGAACCGAGCGCCGACGGCGGCAGGCTGGCCGGGTCGGCGGTCATGATCTCGCGCACCGGGGTGTCGCCGGCGAGGCCCTCGGCGACGGCCTTGGTCGCCATGTCGCGCAGGGTGACGATACCCACCAGCCGGTCCTCGGCCTCTGTAACCGCGAGGCACGAGACGCGGGTGTCCCGCATCAGCCCTGCGGCGGTGCGGATCGGCGTGGTCGGGTCGACGGTGATCGGGTTGCGGGCCATCAGGTCGCCCACCCGCTGGGTGGCAAGCTCGGCGCCGCGTTCCCGTGCAGGGCTGCGGCCACGGTCGAAGAAGCGGGCGAAGCTCGGCGCCTCGGTGATGAGCTCGTGGAAGGCGGCGGCCGGCAGAAGCAGCAACCGCGTCTCCTCGGCAGCACGCGCGTTTGTCAGCGCCTTGCCGTCGCGGATCAGCCCGCGTTCGCCGAAGGAATTGCGGCCGTGGAGGATCGAAACCGGGGCGTCGTTCTCGTCGGTTATTTCCACGGTGCCATGCTCGATCAGGAAAAGCCCGTCGAGCTGGTCCCCTGCGCCAAAGATCGGGCTCCCGGCCGTGGCGACCTTTTCCTGAAAGACCCCGGCGATCCGCTTCTGGGTCTCGCGGTCGAGGCTGTCATAGGGGTGAACGTGTTCGATGAACCTCAGGATTCGGGTATCTCGGTCGAGCGGGGAATCGGTCATCGTCGTTCCATCAGAATGAGGTTGGACCAAGAAAATGGCGCGCCCCTTCAGGGCAAAGGGACGCGCCGGCGTTGTGGAGCGGACAGGACCTCGCGGCCCTGCCCGATGCCTTCGGATCAGTGATCCGCAGCGGCGGCGCCTGCACCACGCGGGATACGCACGCTTTCGACCAAATCCTGGATCTCCTTCGGCGGCGCGGCGGTCGCGTTGGAGACGAGGATCGCGGCGGCGAAGTTCAGCAGCGCGCCGACGGCCCCGAAGGAGGTCGACTTGATGCCGAGGAACAGAGGAGCCGCATCGGTGTAGCTGTTGGTGTCCGGGATGAAGAACCAGCCCTTGTGCAGGAAGATGTAGATCACCGTCACGATCAGGCCGACCAGCATGCCGACCACGGCGCCCACGTTGTTCACCCGCTTGGAGAAGATCCCCATCATCAGTGCCGGGAAGATCGACGCTGCCGCGATACCGAAGGCCAGTGCAACCGTTTGGGCGGCGAAGCCCGGCGGGTTGAGACCCAGGTAGGTGGCAACCGCGATGGCCACCGCCATGGCGATCCGCGCCGACATCAGCTCGGAGGCCTCCGACATGTTCGGGGTCAACTGACCCTTCATCAGGTCGTGGGAGACGGCCGAGGAGATGGCCAGAAGCAGGCCGGCTGCGGTCGAGAGCGCGGCGGCGAGACCGCCCGCGGCGACCAGAGCCACAACCCAGCCAGGCAGGTTGGCGATTTCCGGGTTGGCCAGCACGAGGATGTCACGGTCGAACTTGGTCAGTTCGTTGCCGGTCCAGCCGCTCGACTCGGCGCGGGCCTGCATGTCCGCGTTCGCGTCGTTGTAGTACTGGATCTTGCCGTCGCCGTTCTTGTCCTCCCAGTTCAGCAGACCGGTCTTCTGCCAGGTCAGCATCCAGCTGTACTCGGGGCTGTTCTCGATGGTCTCGACGGAAACCGCCTCGCCCTGCGGACCTTCCGGCCAGAACTGGTTGGTGATGTTGTAGCGCGCCATCGCACCCACGGCCGGGGCCGTCAGGTAGAGCAGCGCGATGAACACCAGCGCCCAACCGGCCGACCAGCGTGCGTCGGCCACCGTCGGAACGGTGAAGAAGCGCATGATGACGTGCGGCAGACCGGCGGTGCCGATCATCAGCGACAGGGTGAACAGGACCATGTTCAGGACGTCGCTGTTGCGGGTGGTGTATTCGGCAAAGCCCAGCTGGGTGACGATATCGTCAATCTTGGCCAGCAGCGGCTCGCCGGAGGCAACTTCGTTGCCGAACAGGCCGAGCGGCGGCAGCGCGTTGCCGGTGAGCTGCATCGAGATGAAGATCGCCGGGATGGTGTAGGCGGTGATCAGCACGACGTACTGGGCCACCTGGGTGTAGGTCACACCCTTCATGCCGCCGAACACGGCATAGGCGAACACGACCGCGGCACCGATCAGCAGGCCGGTGGTGTTGCTCACCTCGAGGAAGCGGCCGAAGGCCACGCCCACGCCGGTCATCTGGCCGATCACGTAGGTGATCGAGGCGACGATCAGACAGATCACGGCCACAAGGCGCGCGGTCGGGCTGTAGAAGCGGTCGCCGATGAATTCCGGAACGGTGAACTTGCCGAACTTGCGCAGGTAAGGCGCGAGCATCAGCGCCAGCAGCACATAGCCGCCTGTCCAGCCCATGAGGAAGGTGGAGTTGTCATAGCCGACGAAGGCGATGAGGCCGGCCATGGAGATGAAGGAGGCGGCGGACATCCAGTCGGCGCCGGTTGCCATACCGTTCAGGACGGGGTGAACGCCCCGGCCGGCGGCATAGAATTCGGAGGTCGAGCCCGCGCGGGCCCAGATCGCGATACCGATGTAGAGCGCGAAGCTCGCACCGATGAAGATCCAGTTGAGTACGAATTGATCCATCTGTCCCTGTCCCCTTACTGCTCGTCGACGCCGTGTTCACGGTCGAGAGCGTTCATCCGCCAGGCGTAGAAGAAGATGATCGCCAGGAAGACGAGGATCGAGCCCTGCTGGGCGACCCAGAAGGCGAAGCCCGGCATGATTGGCTGCAGCAGAATGCCGAAGCCGAAGGGCACGATGGCCCAGATCACGAGGCACCAGGTGACGATACGAATGTTCGCCGCCCAGTACGCGTTGTTTTCAGGTTTGTCCGACATGCGGTCCTCCCTTTGGTTTCTCACTCCGCATCGTGCCTCCCGCGCGATACGACCCTTACCTTCCGGGCCTTGACCGGCCCGGTTGCGGGCAAGGGGAGCCTTCCCCCTGCCCCGCCGTTCAGGTTTTCGCCTGTTCGACGATCTCGTTGAGCCTTGCCGCAATCTCGGGGATCACGCCCATCGCCGCGACCTCCTGCAGTTGGCCGCGCTCCTGATAGAAGGCGATCAGCGGCGCGGTCTGCGCATGATAGGCCTCCAGCCGCGAGCGGACGGTTTCGGCATTGTCGTCGGCCCGGCGCTTGAACTCGGTGCCGCCGCAATTGTCGCAGACACCCTCGACCGCCGGCTTCTTGAAGCTGTCGTGATACCCTTCGCCGCAGGCGGCGCAGGTGTAGCGGCCCGAAACCCGCTCCACCATCGCCTCGTCCTCAACCTCGAGGCTGATCGCGGCGTTGATCTTCTGCCCGCGCTCGGTCAGCAGCGCATCGAGCGCCTCGGCCTGCGCAGTCGTGCGTGGGAAGCCATCGAGAATGACGCCGTTCTTAACGTCGTCATCCGCGAGGCGATCCTTGAGCACCGCAATCACGATCTCGTCGCTCACCAGCTGACCGGCCTCCATGACAGCCTTCGCGGCCTTGCCGGCTTCGGTGCCCGCCGCTACGGCCCCACGCAGCAGGTCGCCTGTGGAGAGCTGGACGAGGCCAAACTTCTCCTCGAGCATCCTCGCCTGGGTGCCCTTGCCGGCCCCCGGGGGGCCGAGAAGGATCAGGACGGGTGGGGTTCGTGCGTCGCTCATGACGTCATCCCTTGTTCATTCTGTTTTCAATCAGATCCTCGACGACTGACGGGTCGGCGAGGGTGGAGGTGTCTCCAAGGGATCCGTAGTCATTCTCGGCGATCTTGCGCAAGATGCGGCGCATGATCTTGCCGGAGCGTGTCTTTGGCAGGCCGGGGGCCCACTGGATGAGATCGGGGCTGGCGATCGGGCCGATCTCGTGTCGCACCCACTGCCGCAGCTCCTGGTAGAGCTCCTGGGTCGGCTCCACGTCGTTCATCAGAGTGACGTAGCAATAGATGCCCTGCCCCTTGACCGGATGCGGGTAACCGACCACCGCGGCCTCGGCGACCTTGGCATGGGCCACAAGCGCGCTCTCGACTTCGGCTGTGCCCATCCGGTGGCCCGAGACGTTGATGACGTCGTCGACCCGGCCGGTGATCCAGTAGTAGCCGTCCGCATCGCGGCGGCACCCGTCGCCGGAGAAGTAGTAGCCCTTGTAATCCGAGAAATAGGCCTGCTCGAAGCGGCCGTGATCATCCCAGACACCGCGCATCTGGCCCGGCCAACTGTCCTTCAGGCAGAGAACGCCCTCGGCCTCCACGGAGTCGATCTCCAGGCCGGATTGCGGATCGAGGATCACAGGCTGGACGCCGAAGAACGGCTTGGTGGCCGAGCCGGGCTTCGTCGAGATGGCGCCGGGCAGCGGCGTGATCAGGTGTCCACCGGTCTCGGTCTGCCACCAGGTATCGACGATCGGACATTTTCCCTTGCCGACCTTCTCGTTGTACCAGTTCCAGGCCTCGGGGTTGATAGGCTCGCCGACAGAGCCCAGCAGCTTGAGCGAGGAGAGGTCGTGCTTCTCGACCCACTCGTCCCCCTGCCCCATCAGCGCACGAATCGCGGTCGGCGCAGTGTAGAACTGGTTGACCTTGTGCTTCTCGCAGACTTCCCAGAACCGGCCCGGATCGGGATAGGTCGGAACGCCTTCGAACATCACGGTCGTGGCGCCGTTGGCCAGCGGGCCGTAGACGATGTAGCTGTGTCCGGTCACCCAGCCCACGTCCGCCGTGCACCAGAAGACGTCGCCGTCATGGTAGTCGAAGGTGTACTGGTGGGTCATCGCCGCGTAGACGAGATAGCCGCCTGTGCTGTGCACGACGCCCTTCGGATGGCCGGTGGAGCCGGAGGTGTAGAGGATGAACAGAGGATCTTCTGCGTTAATCTCGATCGGGTGCTGAACGTCCGAAGCCTCCAGCATCATCTCGCCATAGTCGAAATCACGGCCTTCGACCCAGGTGGTCTGCTCACGGGTGCGACGCACCATCAGCACCTTCGGATCGTGGATGCAGTGCAGCAGCGCGGCGTCGGTGTTGGACTTGAGCGGCGTCTTGCGGCCGCCACGCGGCGCGTAGTCGGCAGTGATGACGAGCTTGGCGTCGCAGCCATTGACCCGGGCGGCCAGCGCATCGGGCGAGAAACCGGCAAACACGATCGAATGCACCGCGCCGATCCGTGCACAGGCGAGCATCGCATAGGCGGCCTCGGGAATCATCGGCAGGTAGATCACCACCCGGTCGCCCTTGCGAATTCCCAGCTGTTCCAGAACGTTGGCGAGCTTGCTGACCTGGTTGTGCAGCTGGCGGTAGGTGATGTACTGCGCTGGTTCGTGGATATCGTCAGGCTCGAAAATGATCGCGGTCTGGTTGCCGCGCTTCTTGAGATGCCGGTCGACGCAGTTGGCCGCGACATTGAGCGTGCCGTCCTCGAACCACTTGATCGAGATGTTGCCCGGTTCGAAAGAGGTGTCCTTCACCTTGGAATAGGGCTTGATCCAGTCCAGGCGCTTGCCGTGCTCACCCCAGAACGCCTCCGGGTCGCTGATCGAGGCGGCATACATCTTCTCGTAGGTGGCGGCATCGATATGCGCCTTGGCTTTGAAGTTCTCGGGAATCGCGCCGACTTCGGGCGCGGCGGCGGCCTTGGCTTTTACGGACATGGGTCTCCCTCCCTGTAGCTGTGCTGCGCAACGCTAGGAGAAAGGCGGCCTCTGGTCAGCAAAACTGTTCGCCCCGCCTCCTCCCGAGAAGCGAATTGCCGGCACCATAACCCAATCGTCAAGAAACACGTAAGCCTTTTTTTAATAAGGTTTTTTCTGTAAATATTTTGACGACCAGCACGAGGCATTTGTAAAATTTTTATCCGGAAATCAAAAAAAACCACGCCGTGACAAGTGCTTGAATGGAACAAAGGAGAGGAAAATTCCGCCCCGCGCCGCGACACGCGAGCGCAGCATTCCTGCGCTGCAGCCCCCTGTTGACGCTGCGACAAATACGCCTGCCGCGCCTCTGATTGGAAGATTGTTACTCCGGGCCGACTCACTCGAGAGAATCGGTCCGGCTGATTCCCTCGCGCGCAGCGTCCAGTCGCGTCGCGCCGAAGTTGCCCCGTGCTCCGGTCAGTCGGCCTGCCAGCGTCCTTCGAACGCCTCGGGGATCAGCAGCACGCTGCGGTCCAGATCCTCGATCCGCTTGCGGCCACAGAGCGCCATGTTGGTGTCCAGTTCCTTGCGGATCACCTCCAGCGCGTCCATCACACCCTGCTCGCCATTGGCGCCGAGGCCATACACGAAGGCACGGCCGATGTACGTGCCCTGCGCCCCCATCGCCAAAGCCTTCAGCACGTCCTGGCCGGAGCGAATGCCGCTGTCCAGGTGCACCTCGATCTCGCCCCCCACCTCGTCGAGGATCGGCCGCAGCATGCGGATCGAGGACAGAGCGCCGTCGATCTGCCGTCCGCCGTGGTTGGACACGACGATGGCATCGGCACCGACCTTCACCGCCATCCGGGCGTCCTCGGGGTCGAGGATGCCCTTGAGGATCGTCTTGCCGCCCCACATCTGGATCAGCTTTTCCACCTTCGCCCAGTCGAGCGCGTGGTCGAACTGCTTGGCGGTCCATTCATAGAGTCGCGAGGGATCGTCGAGCCCCGTCACATGGCCGATGATATTGCCAAAGGACCGCCGCTCGGTGCCCAGCATCCCCAGCCCCCAGGACCATTTGGTGGACAGGTCCATCCAGTTCTTCAGAGTCGGCTTGGGCGGAGCGGACAGCCCGTTCTTCAGGTCCTTGTGACGCTGGCCGATCATCTGCAGGTCGAGCGTGATCACCAGCGCGGAGCAGCCGGCATCCTTGGCGCGCTGAATCAGCCGGCGGACGAAATCCTCATCGGTCATGGTGTAGAGCTGGAACCAGAACGGCTTGCGCGTCTTCTCCGCCACGTCCTCGATGGAGCAGATCGACATGGTCGAGAGCGTGAACGGCACGCCGAAACGCTCGGCCGCGCGGGCGGCGTGGATCTCGCCATCGGCGTGCTGCATGCCAAGCAGGCCCACGGGTGCCAGCGCGACGGGCATCTCAACCTTCTGGCCGGCCATCTCGGTCGCGGTGGATCGACCGGTCATGTCGACGGCCACGCGCTGACGCAGGCGGATCTGCTCGAAATCCGAGCTGTTCTCCCGGAACGTCTGCTCGGTCCAGCTGCCGGATTCCGCGTAATCGTAAAACATCTTCGGCACGCGGCGGCGATAGATGCGCTTGAGATCTCCGATATTGGTGATGACGGTCATGTGCGGCGCCCTCCCCGCGCGATATTGGTTAGGTTCGCTTACCAATTCGGCGAGGGTCACACAACTGCGCGGATGCAGGACTCATTGTCTCGGGGGCTGCCCGCCCACAACCGTCGAGGCCCATCGGGCATCGACGCACCCGGCGATGTTTTTCAACAGATAATGGACGATCAGGCGCGGTGTGCGCCGTCCGCCAATCCCTTCACGAAGTCGAGGATCTCGGGGACGGGACGCCCCTCCCCGATCAGCTTGACGATCGCGGAGCCAACGACAGCTCCATCGGCCACGGAGGCGATGGCCTGCGCCTTTTCAGGCGAGTTGATGCCAAAGCCCACGATCACGGGGATGTCCGTGGCCACCTTGATGCGCGCCACTTCCGGTCCCACGTCGGTCGCCTGCGCCTCGGCAGAACCGGTAATGCCGGTGATCGAGACATAGTAGAGAAAGCCGGAGGTTTTCTGCAGCACCTTGGGAAGCCGCTTGTCATCGGTGGTGGGCGTGGCGAGGCGGATGAAGTTGAGCCCCGCCTTCTGGGCCGGAATGCACAGCTCCTCGTCCTCTTCCGGCGGCAGGTCCACCACGATCAGACCGTCGATCCCGGCGGCCTTCGCATCCTCGAGGAAGCGGTCGACGCCACGGTTGTAGATCGGGTTGTAGTAGCCCATCGCAACGATCGGCGTGGTCTGGTCGACCTCGCGGAAGGCGGTGGCCATGTCGAGCGTCTTCTGCAGGGTCTGGCCGCCGTCGAGCGCGCGCTGGCCCGCAAGCTGGATCGTCGGGCCGTCGGCCATCGGATCGGTAAAGGGAACACCCAGCTCGATGATGTCGACCCCGGCGCCCGGCAGGCCCTTCACGATCTCCAGCGAGGTCTCGTAATCCGGATCGCCCGCCATGACATAGGCGACAAAGGCTTTCTTGCCCTCGGCATTCAGGCGCTGGAAGGTATCGTCGATCCGGGTCATGGCATCCTCGCAAGTGGTCCGGCACCACTTGCAGAATGCGGAAGGGAAAATCAAGGCGCGAGCAACGGCCGCCCCACGTCGGGTATTTGCCAAGTTGGCTTGCGGCACACCGCGCGGGACACTAGAAGGCGGCGAGTTTTTCCGAAGGGGACCGACATGGGCTTCAAGACCGGTATCGTGGGCCTGCCGAACGTCGGCAAATCCACCCTGTTCAACGCGCTCACGCGGACGGCGGCCGCCCAAGCGGCGAATTTCCCGTTCTGCACCATCGAGCCGAACGTCGGCGAGGTCGCCGTGCCGGACCCTCGGCTCGAGAAGCTGGCGGCGATCGCCAAGTCCAAGCAGATCATCCCCACCCGTATGACCTTCGTCGACATCGCGGGTCTTGTGAAGGGTGCCTCCAAGGGCGAGGGCCTCGGCAACCAGTTCCTCGCCAACATCCGCGAATGCGACGCCATCGCCCATGTGCTGCGCTGTTTCGAAGACGGCGACGTGACCCATGTCGACGGCCGTGTCGATCCAGTGGCCGACGCGCAGACCATCGAGACCGAGCTGATGCTGGCCGACATGGAGAGCATCGAAAAGCGCCTGCAGAACCTGGTGCGCAAGGTGAAGGGCGGCGACAAGGACGCGCTGCAGCAGGAACGCCTGCTCAAGGCCGCGCTCGCCGCTCTGGAAGATGGCAAGCCGGCACGGGCCGTAGAGGTCACCGAGGAGGACGCGAAGGCCTGGAACATGCTGCAGCTCCTGACCACGAAGCCGATTCTCTATGTCTGCAACGTCGCGGAGGACGAAGCGGCGACGGGCAACGCCCACACCGCGGCGGTCGAGAAGATGGCCGCCGAACAGGGCGCCGCAACGGTGGTGATCTCGGCCAAGATCGAGGAAGAGATCAGCCAGCTCGACCCCGAGGAAGCGGAGATGTTCCTTTCCGAGCTGGGCCTCGAGGAAGCCGGCCTCGACCAGCTGATCCGCGTCGGCCACAACCTCCTCGGCCTGCAGACCTATTTCACTGTCGGCCCAAAGGAAGCCCGCGCCTGGACGATCCACAAGGGCGACGCCGCCCCGAAGGCCGCCGGCGTGATCCACGGCGATTTCGAGCGCGGCTTCATCCGCGCGGAAACCATCGCCTATGACGACTATGTCGCGCTCGGCGGCGAACAGGGCGCCAAGGAAGCCGGCAAGATGCGGGTCGAGGGCAAAAGCTACATCGTCAAGGACGGCGACGTCCTGCACTTCCTGTTCAACGCCTGACCCGGGCCATGCCGGCCCGCCTGAGGCGCGGGCGGACCGGCTTTTCTGCGGAGCAAAGTTCCGGCTTGACCGCACCGCACGATACGCTTAGGTCGTCGTCACCCTTCGGCGAGTTGGCGGAGTGGTGACGCAGCGGATTGCAAATCCGTGTACACCGGTTCGATTCCGGTACTCGCCTCCAATACTTTCAATGACTTGCGCCACTCCTGCGTTCCTTCTGCTCGAGTTTTGAAACGGCAATTGAAACATTCACGTTCCGGACTTGTTCTGTTCCATGCGATTGCGAGCCTCTTGCGCTCGCGTTGCCAAAACTTTCTGTCTGACTTGGCCTCCGTACTTTTTCAGCATCTCCACGCCCGAGTGGCCGGTGACGGCCTTGACCATCTCGTCGTCGCAGCCAGCCACGTAGAGTTCTATGGTTGCGTTCTTTCGCAGCCCGTGCGTGACGTATTTTGAAGCTTCTGGGTGCCGCATCGTCGCCTTCACCTTCCGCATTTCCTCTGCCACCGTGCGGTACCGTACAGGGCGACCGCTTTTGTCCGTGATGACCGTCAGGCCCTTTTTCTCCACCGCGCCCAGATGCGCCTTGAGACGGTCTGTCAGGGGTATCCACAACGGTTTGTCGGTCTTGCCTTGGGTGAAGTCATAGGCCCCGTCATTGATATGGTCCCAGCGGATTTTCAGAACGTCCCCGATCCGCTGGCCTGTGCCGATACACAGTTCATAGACCAGCCGTGCGCGGGGCGTTGCCACGGCTTCAAATTCGGCCCTTACATCATCTGGCCAGGGTTCCCAGCCGTCGCTTTCCTGTTTGAAAAGAGGAATTCCCTTGGCCGGGTTGCCGTGCTCTTTCTTGAGGAAGCCGATCAGCCTTGCATGGTTCATCAGGACCACCATAACTTGCACCAAGTAATTCGCCTGCCGCCAATGCTCGGCGTTGGCGCGGTGCAGTTCATAGACGTGATGCGGCTCGATCTTGGCCGGGTCTTTTGCCCCCCAGATCGTACGGATATGGCCAATGTACCTCCGGTAATCGGCCTTGGTACGGGGCTTCAGTTTCTTAAAGGCATCGCTTTCATAGTAACTGAGGATCAGCGACTCGAAGTTCCGCTTTGATGGGATCGGCTCCCGGCCTTTCAGCAATCGGTTGTAGTGGTCCCAGAACTCTGGTGTTCCGGGCTGTTCCTTCATCATCACGGATTGGCCGCGCGCCCGGCGAATGAACCGAACGTAACCGCGATCAAAATAGACGTGCTTGGGCAGATCCTTCTTGGTCATTTGCCCATCCTCAAATCGCCAGCCAGGAAGTCGTCGGAGGCATCCTGACTGGTCTTCCCGGCGATGATTTCGACAGTTGTGTCTGGTAGGACGCGCACCATCCAATCGGAAATCCCGGCCGCCTGCATCGCACCGGCCAGATTAGCAAGATCAGATTTTCTAAGGATTGAGCGAGGTCGTGCCATCAGCGACACTCCCCCAAAAACCCAGCGCACTTTACCTCCAGCGAGGCAAGCGATGCGACAAAGCTCATAGAGCCCTTTCTCGGCCCTATGTCGCAACCCCACAGGACCGGTTCTACCGGGATACGTGAAGTATGCGCCTCCTTGGAGCACTGTTCAAGTAGATGAAGCGCAAGCATCTCAGTCGGCCTCCCCACGTTCACCATCGAAAATGGCAATGGCGATCTTTGAGATCTCAACAGTCGTGAACTCGCGGGTCACCCGAAGGCCCTTCCCGCTCACCATGCCGTGCATGAGCAGTTCCATCTGTTGATCCAGCAGCTCGATCTGGCGCCTCTGGTCAGCGGGGCTATCTCGGCCCAACTCCATCCGCTCTTCCCACAAACGGTCGTACTCCGCCGCAGACTCGCGATCATGGAAGACGACCACCTCCCCTTCGGCATGAACGCTGGTGGTTTTGTGGTCCTCGGATAAGCGAACCAAAATGGTTGGCTCCATTGGAATGCCGGAGTTCCAGCAGTAGGGGTCAAGTTTGGCATCCTCGACCTTCCAAAGATCGAAGAGCCGCTCGACAAGCGTTCCAAAGGTCGTTTGGTCGTCAACACGGCAAAGGCTGAGAACGCTGAGTTCAGTTACCTCCACCTCTTCGCAAGGCAACTGCGAGCTGTAGAACTCGAACGCCGGAACCACCTTGCTTGGGGGCTCGCCCGTCAGGAGCGCAATCGAGATGTTTGCTGCGTCCCTCGCAGTCATGTGAGGCGCGTTTACGCCCCGAGCGCCAGTGGTAAGGTAACCGGCTTCGCGTAACGCGCGAGCGATCACCTGAACCGTCTTGCGCTCTACGCCGAACACTTCGGCAACCCGATCAAGGAAGGGACCCTGTTTCATGATCCATCTAATGGCGCAGCACACACTTAGGGTCAAGACCTAAATGCGCAGCACGCATCAAGACGTTCGCGGGCTGTGGAATGCACCGGCCCCGAGGTTGCCCTCGTGCCGGTGCTGCGCCGCGCCCCCTCACAGAAAAGGGCCGCGCGCTGTCGGGGTTCTGACGTGACTGCCCGACTATACCGGATCGCTTGGCGTCATGATTCCGCGCGCGATCAGCGCAATTGACCTAGTTGCCCCGCGACATGAGCAATTCCGGGCCAAATCGATTGATTGTCGCCCAAGTCGAACACGACACTGAGCCTTTGATCATGGTGCATCGGGCAGTGATCTCCTTCATCCTGTCGGAGTGAGTTGTAAGCATGGGTGTCTGTATGTTTGGTTTTATTGGTATCGAGTTGGTCGTATTTCTCTCTGTGATCGCGCTGTTTTTGCTGTTGCCGAAACCGGAGTGACGCTTGCCATCCTCGGCCCCTTCTGAGGCGAGCGGCCGGCCCTGAGACAGCACCAGCCCTATTCCCAATCGACCAGCTTCATCGCCGGCCGCATGTCAAGCTCGGCTTCCTTGGCTTGCGCCAGGGCGCACACAATCTCTGTCAGTGCACGCGCCCTGCCCCCGGCATCGAACGCCTGCAGCGGCCGCATCACGTCGACTGCAACCAAAGCGCCGACCTTCCTCAGGTCTCCCCTCGTCATCATCAGAATAGATGCAGAAGATGGTCACGCACATGCCCAACGGTGGGATCTGGATCAATCCAACACGCCGCCATTGCCGCGGTGTTGATTTCCGGAACTGTCCCTACTGCTCGGCGACCGCCATCTGGGACCTAGCACTTGGTTGTGCCGGGGGTCCAGCAGATGCCTGCGAGACTTGGCACTGTGGCTTCCCCCAAGTTCTGCTATCCCAAAATTCCAAAATGACGCACGTAAAGTCCTACCGCTACGGCAAGAGAAAGAACAACAATCACTCGCATGTCTTTCTGGTTCTTCGCGATCTCTACAAGATGCTGATTAGATACTCTGATTTCAGCGGAAATTTCTTGCAAAAGATCGTATTGATCTCTGCGGATGATTTCCAACTTACGCGCTGCACGGCTATCGTCAAACGTCTCACGCTCTCGAAGATTCTGTTCCAGGCTAGACAAGTAGTTTGCCGCATCGGTAAGTTTCTTGGTCTCATCGCCCCTACTCATTCCAGCTCCTCCGGAGTTAGCATATCCTCGACACTCCCACTAATTTTGACCACGCGCCGTCCTGTTTTCGGGGGAGCAACACTGACGGTCACCCCTGATCGAGCGTACACTTCCAGCAGAGCCAGTTTGATCGCGTAAGGATGCCATCCATCTCCCTGCGCCGCCAAAAGCCAAATTGCGCTGACGAGGCCTAACTGGCTCTTTTGAAACACGGTTCAGCCGTCGTCGTGCCGAAGCCCAGCGAACACCGGGTCGAACAGATGCGCTAGCTGCCGTGCGGCCGTCGCACTCAGGTGATTGCTGTCTCGAAGGAACGGCGTACCGTTCTCGAGTGTAAACCGGCAGGATTCGGGCCCGCACACTTCTTGATCTAGCCGGATCGGCAAGACGTCATGATCCGCAACGATCCGGTCGTATCCCGCGACGATCTCGGCCGTCCGAGCGTCATAGACTTCGCGAGAAAGGACGTGCTCGCCAAAGCCACCCCCCCATGTCGATGAACGAAGGATCATGTCCGGAACACGCGTTCCTGCCTCCGGGATCGGATAGACCAGTGCGACCCGCTTCCCGCTTTCTTGCAGCGAGACGATCGCGGCTTCGAGGCGATCGAGAAAGAAGGAGGTTCGATTTGCGTCTGGCGCGAGAGGCCCGCTGCGCGGTCCGATTAAGAGTGGTCTTCGATCACGTTCGCCCATGCCATAATCGACCCAGCCATGGGCGTACATTTGCGCCCGGAACGTGAAGACCACCATCTGGATATCGGAACTGTTCAGGATTTCCGGGATCGTGGCATCGAGATACCCCGTGCAATCATGATCGTGACCGATCCAGTAGACTTGGAAGTCCGGGAAGCCGGGGCAACCGTCATGGGCGTAGAGGGCCACCGGGACTCCGTGTGATTGCCCGGCGGTATCTAGCGCAGGAATTAATGCGGGACCGAAGCTGTCGCCCCAGAGCGCAATGGTCGCCGGACCTGCGTCGGTCGCGCCGTAGATGCAGGGCGTGCCCCAGGACCGGTCTCGCTTCTTGCTGCGGAAGCACTCCCCGATACGCGGGTCGCGATCATGTACGAATGCGGCCACGCCCTGCAGTTCATCCGGCAGTCGCCCAGGCAACCCATTGCTGAGCACGACGGCTCCGGAAAGTGAAATGATCCCTGCCATCGCACCGCCCGCGCCCCAGAAAACCGCCCGGTTCTGACCGATCTGCCCTGCCGGGCGGCGGAAAGGTCGCTCGACATAGCGTAGGCTGAGCGCCGCAAGCCCCAACGAGAGAATGAACAGGACCGTGGCTTCGACCAGATCGGGCATGCTCATGGTCGCGTAGACAAAGAACACGACCACCGGCCAGTGCCAAAGGTAGAGCGAGTAGGACATCTTGCCGATCCACACCGGAACCATCGACGAGAGCATCCGGCTGACAACAGTAGGGCCGAACCGGCCTGCATGCAGTATCAGCGCTGCGCCGAGCGTTGGTGCCAAAGCTGCAACGCCGGGAAAGGTCGTCGTGCGGTCGAACGTAAGCGCAGCGTAGAGTATCAACCCGATCCCGAGTGTTGCGGCAGCCTCGCGCCCGCCCCGGTCGGTGAGCTTCGGACCAACGCCATAGGCCAGCAGTGCGCCAAGTCCGAGTTCCCATGCTCGCCATGGTAGCAGGTAGTAGGCGGCACTCGCCATCTGCGCGGTGGTCAGGACGCTCAACGCGAAAGACAAAAGCGTGAGGCCTCCGATCCATATCACCGGCCTACGCCCCCACCGGGCGAGCAGGAGGAGCAGAATTGGAACGATGATGTAGAACTGCTCCTCGATGGCAAGTGACCAGGTATGTAGAAGCGGTTTGCTGTAAGCCGCCGCTTCGAAATAGCCAGCTTCAAGGAAAAACAGTACATTGGAGGCAAACAACGTGGCGCTCGCAGCACTCAGAGCGGTGTTTTTCAGATCTTCGGGTGTGAACAGCAGTGTCGCTACAACCATGATGACCGTCATGGACACGAAGAGTGCCGGAAGGATGCGCAGGACACGCCGCTCGAAAAAATCTAGGATTGAGAAGCGACCGTCCTCGATCTCGCGGCGTAGGATCGACGTTATGAGGAAGCCGGATATGACGAAGAACACGTCGACGCCGATGAAGCCACCGGACACGGCAGAAGCACCGTAATGGAAGAAGACCACCTGCAGGACTGCAACACTTCGCAAACCATCAATATCGGGTCGGTATCTAATCACTGACATCGCTACTCACTAACCAATTTAACCCGCTCATTCCCGAGCGATCTCTATGTAGCGTTATGCTGCCGTCGGAAGTGCCTTCTGACAAGGTTTTTCGGACCTGAAGCTGCCTGATGCTGGAGCAGCGGACTGCTGCACCAGGAACGGCAAGTTCGCCGACCATGGAGACATCTGATTGAAATGATCAGATGACTGCTGGGAGCCCGAAGCGGACGCAGAGCGTTGCCCTATCCCTTTGTCTTTCAACGCGTCCCTGAACCAGTCGGCGTCATAGCCACGATCCCCGAGCAACCAGTCGACCTTTGGCAGGCTGCTGAGCAGCGCCCGCGCGCCGATGTAGTCGCTGACTTGGCCGGCGGTGACGAACAGGTTGAGCGGCCGCCCTTGGCTATCGCAGATGGCATGCAGTTTGGTGTTCATGCCGCCCTTGGCCCGACCGATCAGGCGTCCACGCCCCCCTTATGGATGGCCCGCCCCTCCGCCGACGCCTGTGTAGGATGTCGGTGTTCAGATATGGAAAGGAA
>NZ_JBHTJT010000057.1:0-3258 GCF_042676185.1 Tropicimonas aquimaris
AGATGGAACCAAGGCGGGTCATGCACTAACAATCAAACCGGACCAGTCAGATCAGGCTCCCCACTCGCCGCCGAGCGTACCAATGTGTCGCTGGATATGGACGGCCCGGCCGACATCCTTGTTGTCGGTGTGCCGCGCAACTTCCACTACGGGCCCGGTATGGGCACCAATCCCTGCCTGATGGGGCTTGGCCTCGGTGGCCAGCTCTCGCGCTGCTGGAACGCACTCCGGCCCGACCCGGTCCTGATCGCGGTCTCGGTCTGCGACGGCTGGTTCAACAAGGCTTGGTTCCCCTCCTACGAGGAGACCTATCAACAGCTTCAGAAATACGCTCGGATCGAGGATTATCTGGCCTCGGAAGATGCGCGCGAAATGGCAATGCACCCGGAATACCGCTACGCATATTCAAACTTCTACGCGTATCACCCGTTCCATGCCATGTCGATGTTGTCGGGTGGGGCGATCCCCTCGAAGCGCTGCCAGAAGGTGCTGATTGCCGGCGCGAAGAAGCCGGAATACGCGCGCGGAATCGGGCTGACCACGGTCCCGACCTTCGAGGACGCCATGCGGGACGCCGAACGCTATGTTGGCAAGAATCCCCGCATTCTCTGCACGCCGGAATGCTTCTCCGGCGGGGCGGCGCCGCATCTGCATCTCAAGGAGTGATGACGATGGCAAACGTAACCATTGTCGGCTTTGGGGTCATGGGCCGCGCGGCCGGGCGGCTTCTCCTCGATGCAGGGCACGCGTTGCGGATCAGCGACCCTGCGCCGGCATCGCTGGCCGCCGCCGCCGAAATGGGCGTCGAAGCCGTTTCGCTCGGCGCGGTTGCCGACCGGCCCGGTCTGGTGTTGCTTTTCCTACCGGGCCCGGACCAGATCCGTCACGTCGTCTCCGGTGCCGGCGGATTGCTGGCGACGGCGAAAGCGCCAATCACCATCGTGGATCATTCCACTGCGAATCCCGAGGTCGCACGTGACATGGCCGAACTCGCCGCGGCACAGGGCCATCACTGGATCGACGCGCCGGTCCTTGGCCGCCCGCAGGTCGCGGGAAAGTGGACCCTGCCCATCGGGCAGACAGAGGGCGCGCTTGAAGCTGCACGCCCCGTCCTTGAGTGCTATGCCGCGAACCTCTTCGAGATCGGGGAAGCGGGGTCTGGCCATGTTGTCAAGTTGCTGAACCAGATGATGTTTGGTGCGATCAATGCGATGACAGCCGAGATGATGGCGGTCGCGGAACGGCTCGGCGTGGCGCCGGCACGGCTCTACGAGATCATGATGGCCTCCAATGCCGCCACCGTCAGCAATCTCTATCGCGAACTCGGGAAACGAGTGTCAGAGGATCGCTACGACGAGGCCACATTCAGCATGCGGTTGCTGGAGAAGGATGTCCGTCTCGGCCTCGAGATGGCCCGCGCCGCCGGCCTGGAGCCGAAGGTCGGGGCCAGCGTCGCCGCGCTGAACGAGGCCGCGCTGGAGCCTGGCCTTGGCGACGAAGACACCGCCGTGCTCTGGAAGGTTGTCGCCAGTGACAGGTGATCGCCTCCATTTGCATCTCGACCCGATGGGCGGCATCGCCGGCGACATGATGCTGGCGGCCCTGCTCGACGCGTTCCCGGACCTGGAACAGCCGGTCACTGACTTGGCCGCCACAATCGGCCCCGGTATCTCGCTTAAGCTGACGGAGGCGCGCGAAAAGGGGCTGCGGGGCCGGCGGATAGCCTTCGACCTGCCAACGACCGAACGCGGACCGCGGCATCTTCCGGACTACAGGACGCTACTCCAAGCCACCGCTCCCGATCCCGGCGTCGCAGGCCGCGCGCTCGACATTCTTGAACGGTTGGCTCACGCCGAGGCAACCGTTCATGGCGTCCCGCTCGACAAGGTGCATTTCCACGAGATCTCTGATTGGGATTCCATCGCCGACATCCTGCTGACGTCTTTCGTTCTGGAGCGGATTGGGATCGTCAGCGCCTCCACCTCGCCAATCCCTCTCGGGTCTGGTCAGATCGAGACCGAGCACGGCACGATGCCGGTCCCGGCGCCAGCGACCCTCGAGCTCCTTCGCGGGCGCGACGCGATTGACGATGGACGCCCCGGCGAAAGGGTCACACCGACGGGTGCGGCAATACTCGCGCATCTCGAACCTGCGTCGCGGCGGCCTCTCGGGCAAATGCGCCTGCAAAAGGCCGGATACGGGCTCGGGAACCGCTCCCTTGACGGCATGGCGAACTGCCTGCGCTTGTCATTCTTCCAATTGGATGCGTTGCAACCGGAGCGGGACAGGGTGGCCATTCTCACCTTCCATATCGACGATCAGATACCGGAAGACCTGGCCGTGGCGCTTGATCGGCTGAGGGGCCGGCCTGACGTTCTGGACGTGCTGCAATTTACCGTTCAGGGCAAGAAGGGACGAACGGCCTTCCGGTTGGAGGTCATTTGTCGCGAAGAGGCCGCGGATGCCGTGGCGCATGCGTGTTTCGGCGAGACGACGACGATCGGGATGCGTCTGCATCGCGAAGACCGACTCCTGCTTCCTCGGCGAGAAGTGACGGTCGAGCGCAATGGCATGCGAATCCGCACAAAGTTGAGTGTCCGTCCGGATGGTACGACGATTGTCAAACCAGAGAACGACGACGTCGCCCAGGCCGGCGAAAACGACGACCGAAGCCGCATCCGTCTAGATGTGGCGAATGCCCTCTCAGGTCGCGGGATAGGAGAGGCATGACTTAGCTTGCTCATGACGACCAGCACACCCCTGGCCGAATTATTGGAGTGGGTGAACTACGCTTTCACAAAGAAATCCACCGATCGAAACAAGTAACGGAGCCAAATGATGAAAATGCTTGGTGCCTTTCTGGTCCCGCTGTCGGCCTTGCCCGCCGTGGCGCATGATGCCGGTTCGATTGCCCATGTTCATCCCCACGGGATGGAGGTTTTTGCCGTCGCTGCGGTCGGTCTGGCATTTGCCGGATTTGTCGCTTGGAAGGCAAGGAACCGGTAGCGAACCTTCCGTCGGGTGCTGTCAGACGGATTCGAACCGGTCTCAGGTCGGACAGTAGTCCTACCCCTTATGCCGCGCCGAGTTGACGCCACTCGGCGAGAGCGGCTGCGCGGTTCTTCTTGAAGTTGGACCTGGAGGAGAGGCTGCGCTCCGAGTTGAAATGGTTGAAGACCGAGGCGTGGACGGCGGTGGGGAGCCTGATCTGACTGGTCCGGTTTGATTGTTAGTGCATGACCCGCCTTGGTTCCATCT
>NZ_JBHTJT010000058.1:0-28992 GCF_042676185.1 Tropicimonas aquimaris
AGATGGAACCAAGGCGGGTCATGCACTAACAATCAAACCGGACCAGTCAGATCAGGCTCCCCAGCCCGAGCTTCTGTCTCGAGTGCTGTACGCATCTGACCGAGCAGTTTCTGATACCCGGGGTCGTCCGACACGTCTTCGCCGAAAACCTGCCCCCCGTTGAGCGGGAACATTTCCTCTTCTCCGGAGAGATAGAGGTTATAGCGCGCCTTCTCGGTACGCAAAGAAAGCGATCCGTAGAGTGAGGTTATGACCCCGTGGCGCGAAAACTCCGCGTTTGGATCCGTCATCAATGGCGAAAGGTCAACACCATTGCCATTGAGCGGCGCGGGAATGCCCGTAAGACCCGTCAAGGTTGGCCAGATATCGAGGGCGCTTGCAGGCGTCGAAACCCTCGCGCCGGGTGTCCCGATATCCGGGTCAACCACGACAAAAGGAATGCTTGCAGCTTCTTCGTATAATGTGGGTTTCCCCCAAAGATTTCTGTCCCCAAGGTGCAAACCATGATCGGACCAGAGAAGGACTGTGGTGCTGTCCCAAAGCCCGGTATCTGTCATTGAATCGAGGATTCTACCTATCTGAGCATCAGCGTAACTTATGGCAGCAAGATAGCCGTGAATGAGGTTTCGCCATGTCTCATGGCTGTCTCCCGTAATTGCGTCGTGGCGAAAGCCAGAGCGGTTTATTACAGTTTTAAGGTATTCCGGCAGGTTCTCGAGATCATCCCCAACCCCATCGGGAAGGGCAATGGCGTCCGCATCATACAGATCAAAGTACTTCTCCGGTACGTCCCACGCTTTGTGTGGCTTCAGTATTCCCACCGAGAGAAAGAAAGGTTCCTGAGCAGTCAGGTCTCCAAGAAAAGCTGACGCCCATTGCGCGGTTCGGTAGTCGTAGGTATCGCTTTCCGGCACGGGGCTTCCATAATAAACTTCGCCCATTCTATCGGTTTGATTGACATAGCCGCCTGAATTGTCGGACATTTTCAGAATTGGCGAAAGGTAGGATCTACAGCCTTCTCCATCTTCGCCATGAAACAACTTTCCACGTGCTGCCGTATACCAGCCAGCGTCGCATGCCTGGCCAATCAGAGTCTCTTCCGCAGGAGCGACATCCATCGCTTGCGGACCCCAATTCGTATGAACCCCGGTCTCGAAAGGACTCCGTCCGGTCAGAACTGCGGTGCGCGAAGGAACGCACAAGGGAACCACCGTGGAAGCGTTCTCAAAGGTCACGCCGCGCTGCATGAGTTCATCTATTGCCGGAGTAAGGATTGGAACGCCAAATGCATCCCGATAACGCACGACATCGAGCATGTCGTCGATTGTGATCAGTAAAACATTCTTCTTACCGGTTCGGGTTGACATAGCCACCTACCCGATCAAATCCAATTCCAGTCTATCTTGAATACTGGCTGCGGAGCATGATCTCGATCATTTGGCACGCACTGAGGACAGCGCCCATGGATAGCCGGCAGGCGGTACTTCTTATTTTCTGCGAGTTTGAAAGTTGAATTCCGGTAGTCCCGCCCGTGCCTGTATCGTGTCGGAAATCTTTCTGGATACAAGGGTTTCCGCTGGCTCCGTTGCACAAATCCGTTGCGGGATTCGTGTCATCCAGCGTGGTGGCTGGATGACATGAGCAGACCCACGAAGATCGTTGACCTCCGACCTTGAGGATCCCTGTGTCGGCCTCTTCGGGATCTGCCCGGAAGTTCGTGACGCGTGATCAGGCGGGGGGGGGGGGGGCGGATTTCGTGGTCCAGACATTCGGAAAGCTTCAGGGAGCAGTCACGACCCTGTGCTTATCCCTCGCCATTTGATCCAACATCGGTAACATGTCAGCGAAATACCAACGATATCTGGATTTGACCGTGACCAGTTCTGCCCCCCGCCGTATCGTTTCTTCCCGCCATCTCGCCGAAGGCGAAGGCTGGGAGATGTCGGAATTCGAATACGGCATGATTATCGTCCACAATGCTTTCAACCGCTGGATGCAGCGCTGCATGACGGCGGCCGGCGGTGCGGATCTGGGGCCGCTGGACATTCTCGTCCTCCACCACGTGAATCATCGGGACCGAGAGAAGCGCCTGTCCGACATCTGCTTCCTGCTCAACATCGAGGACATGCACACAGTGAATTACGCCCTGCGCAAGCTGATGAAGGCGGACCTTCTGATTTCCGAGAAGCGTGGCAAGGAAGTGTTCTACAGCGCCTCGCAGGAGGGGCAGCAGCTATGCGACCGATATCGGGAGATCCGGGAGCAATGCCTGCTCGAACCGCTCCTGCAAGGTGGAATCGATGGGGATCAGTTGCGCGCTGTCGCGTCCTTTCTGCGCACGCTTTCCGGGCAATACGATCAGGCAAGCCGAGCGGCTGCGTCACTCTGAGACCGTCACCCTTCCGCCGGCGATGGTGGAGGATGCTACGTCGCGTCTGCTGTCCCGATCACGGGTTCAACGCTGACGCGGCGTTCGTCAAGCCGGAGAGACCTGTGTGCACGCCCCACGGTATGCCGGTTGGCCGGTGTGCGACCGGCCACACGGGCTTCAGTTGCCCATAGCGTTCGGCAACATGGTCACGATCCCGGGGAAGACCGTGATCAACAGCAGCCCCAGCATCAGCAGCAGGAAGAAGGGCAGCGCGGCCCTGGCAACGCGCAGGATGTCCTGTCCGGTCAGCCCCTGAATGACGAAGAGGTTGAATCCCACGGGCGGGGTGATCTGGCTCATCTCCACCACGAGCACGAGAAAGATCCCGAACCAGAGCGGATCGATCCCGACGGCCTGCACGATGGGAAGAATGATGGACGTGGTCAGCACGACGACCGAGATGCCGTCGAGGAAACAGCCGAGCAGCACGAAGAATACCGTCAGCACCGCCAGCAGCGCGTTGGGCGACAGGTCAAACGTGCCGATCCAGGCGGCAAGGTTGCGCGGAATGCCGGTGAAGCCCATCGCGATGGCGAGAAAGCCCGCCCCGAACAGGATCAGAGCGATCATGCAGGAGGTGCGCGTGGCCGACATCAAGGCCTCGACGAACTCCTTGCGCCCGAAGCTCCCGGTCATGATAGCGAGGACGGTTGCAAGCACCACGCCCACGGCGGCGGCATCGGTCGGCGAGGCAACTCCGGTATAGATCGTCCCGATAACGCCGATGATCAGCAGCATCACCGGCAAGAGGCGCCGCGAGGCGACGATCTTTTCCCGGAGGGACATGGTGTCGTCCTCTTTCGGGATCGAGTCCGGCGCCATCCAGGCGCGGACCATCACATAGCCGCCGAAGAGCGCGACCAGCATCGCGCCGGGCAGAATGCCTGCGATGAAAAGACGGGCGATGGATTGCTCGGTGGCCACGCCATAGACGATCAGGATGATCGAGGGCGGGATCAGGAATCCGAGCGTTGCGGAGCCGGCCAGCGTGCCGAGGATCAGGCTTTCGGGATAACCTCGCTCCTTGAGTTCGGGCACGGACATCCGCCCGATGGTGGCCGCCGTCGCGGCGGAAGAGCCCGAGACGGCGGCAAAGATCGCGCAACCCAGCACGTTCACATGCAGGAGCCTCCCCGGCAGGCGCGTGAGCCAGGGGGCGAGGCCGGAGAACATGTCCTCCGAAAGACGTGACCTGAGAAGGATCTCCCCCATCAGGATGAAAAGCGGCAAAGCGGCAAGAGGCCAGGAATGACTGTGCCCCCAGAGCGTGGTGGCCAGCACCAGACCGGCCGGCGCGTTGGAAAAGGCCACGATGGCGACAAAGGCCATGATCATCAGCGACAACGCCACCCAGACACCCGCCGCCAGAAGCGCGATCAACAATGTCAGAAGGATGCCGAAGATGACTGGATCGGAAAGCTCGGCCATCATGTCACTCCGATCCGAAATCGATGACAACCGGCGCGCGGTTGCGAATGGACTGGATGAGCGTATCGACGAGCGCCACCGTCAGCAGGCCCAGCCCGACAACCATGCTGAGTTGCGGAATCCAGAGCGGCACGGGGATCATGCCCGGAGAGGTGTCGCCGTAATGCCAGCTCTCTGCCAGCAGCAGCACCGAGAACCACGTGGCATAGCCGATGATCCCGGCGCCGAGCGCCAACGAAAGGATCTCGGCGATCCACTGACCCCGCTCGGGCAGACGCGACACCAGCAGGTTCACCCGGATATGGGCGCCCGCCCGCAGCGTGTAGGCCATCGCCAGGAAGCTTGCGGCCGCCAGCGCGAAACCTGCGAAGTCGGCATAGGAGGGGATGGTGAAGGAGAGCGCCGGCCCTCCGATGCGCGCAAGGATGTTCAGCCCGACCTGGGCCGACACGAGCAGGCAGATTGCCAATATGCTGAGCGCGGCCACCCCGCCGGCGGCGGAATAGAGCACATCGAGGAATCGTCGCATGCAGGGCTCTCCCGGATGGAGAGAGGCCCCCCGCATCGCCGCGAGGGGCCGCTCGGATCAGTTGTTGTAGGCTTCGAGAATGGCCTTGGCCTCGTCGGAGGCCGTCTCGTTCCACTTCTCTAGCATGGCCTCGCCAATGGCCTGAAGACCGGCGACGAGTTCTTCGGAAGGCTGCACGATGGTGATGCCGTTCTCTTCCATGACCTTGGTCTTTTCAGCGGCTTCCGCCTTGGACATCTCCCAGCCCCGGGTCTCGGCAGCGGCGGCAGCGGTCAGAACGGCTTCCTGCACCGCGGGGTCGAGCCCATCGAAGACGCGCTGGTTCACCACCACGATGTTCTTCGGCACCCAGGCGTCGATGGCGGTGTAATGGGTCACGAAATCCCAGGCCTTGGAGTTGGCGCCGGTGGAGGGCGACGTGATCATCGCCTCGACCTGGCCGGTGGAGAAGGCCTGCGGAATGTCGGCGGCCTCGACCTGCACCGGGGCAGCCTTGGCGAGTGCGGCGAACTCTTCCAGCGCAGCATTGTAGGCGCGGAAACGCAGACCAGCGAGGTCGTCAACGGCCTTGATCTCGCCATTGGTGTAGAGACCCTGAGCCGGCCACGGCACCGAGAAGAGCGGCATCAGGCCTTCCTTGGCCAGAAGTTCGGTCACCACCGGCTTCTGCGCTTCCCACAGCCTGGCCGCGTCGTCGTAGGAGGTGGCGACGAACGGCTGGCTGTCGAGGCCATAGGCGAGATCGTCGTTCGAAAGGCGCGACAGGAAGAACTCCCCGATCGGAACCTGGCGCGAGCGGACCGCATTCTTGATCTCTGCATGAGGGAAGAGCGAGTTGGCCGAGTGTACGGTGATCGCGAGCGCGCCATCGGTGGCCGCGGCGACGTCCTCGGCAAAGGTGCGGATGTTCTGGGTGTGGAATGTTGCGTCGCCATAGGGCGTCGGCATGTCCCATGTCTCGGCGCCGACCGGGGCGGTAATCGCCATTGCGGTCAGGGCGGCGGCGGTAAACCTGATCATCTTCGTTCTCTCCTGCTGGGTCACCCGGCATGTCCGGGCTGTTATCGATTCCAATACGAACAATACGTTGACAATTTTCAAGCGTTTTGCACAATAATGATCCCAGACTTCCCGGGAAATCGACAAAAAAGTGCAAAGAAATTCATCAGCCACCGAAGCAGTCGGCCGAGAATCGGGCTTTCCGCAGATCTCCCCTTTGGGGGTCGATGGCCTGCTGGTGCGGTTCGCGGACAGGTTCGAGGATTCCGCCAACCGCGCAGCCCTCGCGTTCAGGCCCGTTGCCGACGCGCTGGACGCCGTTCACGAGACCTCTACCTCCCTGGGCGCCGTCTATCTTCGTTTCGATCCCCATTCCGTGCCACATGCCACCCTGACGGCCCGGCTGCAGACCCTGCTAGCGGAGCGCGACTGGTACAGCGCCCCCTTGCCGGCCAATCACCGGATCTGGCGCATCCCGACGATCTATGGCGGGGCTTTCGGCCCCCAGCTCGACGCCGCCGCCGATCTGGCCGGAACCGATGCGGACACCGCCATAGAAGAGCTTTCCACGACCCGCCTGCGGGTCATGGCAATCGGCTTTGCACCGGGCTTCCCCTATCTCGGCCAGCTTTCGGACCGCTGGAATCTGCCTCGCCACAACGACCTGAAAACCAGTGTGCCATCCGGCGCGCTATGCCTCGCGATCCGGCAGTTCGTGCTCTTTTCTGCAAATAGCCCGACGGGCTGGCGTCACATCGCCACCACCGCCTTTCGCGGCTTCCAGCCCGATGCGGCCGACCCTTTCCCACTGCAACCCGGGGACGAGATTTCGTTTCCCGCTGCTGCAGCGCGCGATTTCGAGAGCCTGTCGGCAGCCCTGAACGGAGGCGCAACCTGCGAGCCGGCCCAATGAACCGGCTGATCCTTCACCGCACCGGCCCGGGCACCACCGTTCAGGATCTCGGGCGACCCGGTTATCTGGCCCAGGGACTGTCCCGCGGTGGGGCTGCCGATCCGGTGGCGCTGGCCGAAGGGGCGGCGCTGCTGAACCAGCCACCTTCCCTCGCAGTGCTCGAAATCATCTCGACCGTGGAGGTCGAGGTCGCAACGCCAACGTGGATCGCGCTCACCGGCGCGCCGAAGCAGACCAGCCGCGACGGCGAGACCCTGGTCTGGAACGCCAGCCATCTGCTGAAGCCTGGCCAGCGCCTGCACCTTGGCGCGGCGCGCAAGGGGAATTTCGCTTATCTGCATCTGGCCGGCGGGATCGACACGCCACCTCTCGTCGGTGGCCGCGCCGCACACATGGCTGCGGGACTGGGGGCGGCGCTGACCGAGGGGACGCACCTGCCGCTGGGCGCCGCCCCGGACCATGTCCAACGTGCCCAGGCCTTGCACACCGAAGACCGCTTCGATGGAGGCGAAATTCGAGTGCTCCGCGGCCCGCAGACCGGTCTCTTTTCGTCCGAAGTCCTGGACCATTTCCTTGCTACGCCCTTCACCCGCACCGCGTGGGGCAATCGACAGGGTGTGAAGCTTGGCCATGAGGGCGAGGGCTTCCGTCCCGCCGAGGGGCTCAACCTGGTCTCGGAGGTCATCGTGCCGGGCGACATCCAGGTGACGGGCGACGGCACGCCCTTTGTGCTCGGGCCGGAATGCCAGACCATCGGCGGTTATCCACGGATCGGCACGGTTGTCCCCGCTGACCTGCCAAAAGTCATGCAGGCCACGCCCGGAGCGGGTCTGCGCTTTCGTTTCGTCGATCTCGAAGAGGCCCTGGCATCTCACCGGGGGATCGAGACCATTCACGAGATCGCCCTTCACGATCTGCGTGGTCAGGAAACCGATCTCGACAGCAGACTGATGGCCTACAATCTCATCTCGGGCGTGGCCACCAACGTTTTCGACCATGAGGACTGATCGTGAAACGAAAAATCGATCTCAACGCAGATATGGGCGAGGGCTTCGGGCGCTGGAGCATCGGCGACGATTCTGCCCTGCTTGAACACATCACCTCGGCAAACATCGCCTGCGGCCTGCATGCAGGCGATCCGGACGTGATGGCAAAGACGATGCGCGCCGCGCTGAACAAGGGCGTAAATCTGGGAGCTCATCCGGGTTTTCCGGACCTCCAGGGCTTCGGCCGCCGGCGGATGAAACTGCCCGAATCCTCGCTGCGCAACATGATCCGCTATCAACTCGGCGCAGCCGACGCGATGGCCCGTGCGGAGGGCGGCCGGCTGCGACATTTCAAGCTGCACGGGGCACTCTCCAACATGGCCTCGGAAGATACCGCCCTCGCCCGCGCCTGTTACGAAACGGCGCTCGATTTCGACCCCGATCTCGTGATCCTGATCCTGCCGCTCACGGCCATGGAAGAAGCGATGCAGGCGCTTGGCGGCAACTGGGCGGGGGAGATCTTCGCCGACAGGGCCTATAACGAGGATGCAACGCTCGTGGACCGCTCCCAGCCCGGCGCTATGATCCATGACCCCGTGGAAGCGGCCGCGAACATGGTGTCGATGGTCCGTGAGCAGGCCATCATCTGCGCTTCGGGAAAACGCCTGCCCTGTCGGATCGACACGATCTGCGTGCACGGTGACACCCCGGAGAGCCTGGAGATCGCCCGCACCGTGCGTGCGCGTCTGCAAGCCGAAGGAAACGAGGTTCGTCCGCTTTTACCTGATAGATGACCTGCCGCAGGTTTCTTGAACGCGAAGACATGTCCGTGACCATGAAACTGGACAATAAACATGACGAGACGGATCTGCAGAGCGGACCCTGCAGATTCGATCCATCGGTGTGGCGTTGAACCGCCCGCCGATGCCGGAATGGTCCGCTTCGCGGCGAGACGAGCGAGGTCTCGGCAGCAGTCGCGGAACCCTGCACGGCTAGCCCTTTGGCCGCGCCTTGAGAAACCCGAAATCGCAGCCCTCGTCTGCTTGAAGGACCTCGGAGGCGTAGAGCCAGTCGTAGCCACGGCGTTGGTCGAGCGGCACGGTCTCCGGGCGCCACTCCGCCTTGCGCCGGTCCAGTTCCGCGTCGTCGACCAGCAGTTCGATCCGCTTCTCGCTGACCGAGAGCCGGATGCGGTCTCCCGTCCGGACGAGCGCCAGAGTGCCGCCCACCGCCGCCTCGGGCGTGACGTGCAGCACGATTGTGCCGAAGGCGGTGCCGGACATCCGGGCGTCTGAGATCCGGATCATGTCTTTCAGCCCCTTTGACGAGAGCTTCTTGGGGATTGGCAGGTAGCCGGCCTCCGGCATGCCCGAGGCGCTCTTGGGGCCCGCGTTCTGCAGCACCATGATGTCGTCCGCGGTGATGTCGAGATCCGGGTCGTCGACACGGGCGGCGAGATCGGCCAGCGAGGAGAAGACGACCGCCCTGCCTTCGTGCTCGAACAGCGTCTTGTCAGCGGCGGAGCGCTTGAGGATCGCCCCGCGCGGCGCGAGGTTGCCGAAGAGCGCGACCAGCCCGCCCTGCGGCTCCAAAGGCGCGTCGGCGGAGGCGATCACACGGCGATCCACAAAGCCTGGGTCCAGTTCCAGCCGATCGCCCAGGGTCTCGCCCGTCACCGAGATCGTATCGAGATGCAGAAGCGGCTTCAGTTCGCGCAAAACGGCGCCTACGCCCCCGGCGAAGAAGAAATCCTCCATGTAGTTCTCGCCCACCGGCTTCAGGTTCACCAGCACCGGCGTCTCGTCGGACAGCGCGTTGAGCCGCTCCAGCCCTATGTCGATCCCCAGCCGCCCGGCCACGGCCGTCAGGTGGATGATCGCATTGGTGGAGCCGCCGAGGGCCAGCAGGACCCGGATAGCGTTCTCCACCGACTTCGCGGTTATCACCTCGCTCGGGCGGATCGGGTGATCGATCATCCGGGCGGCAGCCAGGCCCGAGGCTTCGGCCGCGCGCAGGCGGTCGGCATGAACCGCCGGGATCGCCGCCGTGCCGGGCAGCGACATGCCGAGGGTTTCGGCGATGCAGGCCATGGTCGAGGCGGTGCCCATAACTGCGCAGGTGCCGGCGGTCGTCGCCAGCCGGCCCTCGATGTCGTTAATCTGCTCGGTGCTGATCTCTCCGGCGCGGTACTTGCCCCAGAACCGGCGGCAATCGGTACAGGCGCCGAGCCGCTCGGTGCCGTAGCGCGAGGTCATCATCGGACCGGCCACCAGTTGCACCGCCGGCAGGTCGGCCGAGGCGGCTCCCATGAGCTGGGCCGGCACGGTCTTGTCGCAGCCCCCCACCAGAACGACGGCATCCATCGGCTGGGCACGGACCATCTCCTCGGTGTCCATAGCCATCAGGTTTCGGAACTTGAGGCTCGTGGGGTTCAGGAACACCTCGCCGAGCGAGATCGTCGGGAACTCGATCGGCAGGCCACCCCCAAGCAGCACCCCACGCTTCACCGCCTCGATCAGTTCGGGAAAATGCCTGTGGCAGTTGTTGAAGCCCGACGCGCTGTTGGCGATGCCGACGATGGGCTTCTGCAGGACCTCCCGGGAATAGCCCATCGAGGCGGCGAAGGAGTTGCGCAAGTAGACGGAGAAATCCGGATCGCCGTAGTTCGTGAGGCCGCGGGCGAGGCCCCGGCCGGCTTTGGTGTCACTCATGCTCGTCCCTTACTTAACGGCGTTCAGCTTGATTTTGACGTATTTCGGGTCGAGGTAGTCAAGGATCCCGATCGATCCCCCCTCGCGCCCCATGCCGCTTTCCTTGACGCCGCCGAACGGGGCCTCGGCGGTGGCAAGCAGCATCTCGTTAACGCCAACCATGCCGCATTCCAGGTCCTCGTAGGCGCGCGTCGCGACGCCGAGGTTGTTGGAGAAGACGTAGCCCGCCAGCCCGAAGGGCAGCGCATTGGCGCGCTCGATCACCTCGTCATAGTCGCGGAACGGCGTGATCGGCGCGATGGGGCCAAAGGGCTCCTCCTGCATGATCCGCGCCTCGTCCGGCACATTGCCCAGGACCGTTGGCGAGAAAAAGAACCCGCGGTTGATGCCGTCGGGCCGTCCGCCACCGGCCAGCAGGTCGGCGCCGCGCTCGGTCGCGTCGGCGACAAGCTCCTGAACCGTGGCAAGCCCGCGCGCGTTTGCCATCGGCCCCATCTGCACGCCATCGTCGAGCCCGCGGCCGAGCTTCAGGCTGCGGGCGACCTCGGCGAAGCGGTTGGCGAAGCGGTCGTACTGGCTTTCGTGGACGAAGAAGCGCGAAGGCGAGATGCACACTTGCCCGCAATTGCGGAACTTGGTCGCGGCACAGGTCTCGGCCGCGGCCTCGGCATCGACATCGTCGAAGATCAGCACCGGGCCGTGCCCGCCGAGCTCCATCGACACCTTCTTCACGCCGTCGGCCGCGAGGCGCAGGATCTCCTTGCCCACCGGAACGGAGCCGGTCACGGAAACCTTGCGGACGATGGGCGACGCGATCAGTCGCCGGGCGATCATGCCGGAATTGCCGGTCAGGAAGTTGACCGCCCCCGCCGGAACCCCGGCGTCGTGGCAGGCGCGGACCAGCGCCGCGCAGCAGGCCGGGGCCTCGCCCGCCGGCTTGATAATGATCGAGCAGCCGGCCGCAAGCGCGGCGGCAAGCTTGCGCGCCGGCAGTAGTGCCGGGAAGTTCCACGCCGAGAAGGCCGCAACGACGCCCACCGGCTGATAGATCACGGCCATGCGGCTGTCCGCGGTGCGGGCCTCGATGATCTGGCCGTAGATGCGCTTGGTTTCCTCCGAATACCACTCGAACTGGTCCGCTGCGGCGCCGGTCTCGCCCCGCGCCTCGGCAATCGGCTTGCCGGTCTCCAGCGACATCAGCGTCGCGATCTCTTCGAGCCGCTCGCGGATCAGGTCCGCCGCCTTGCGCAGGATCGCGGCGCGCTCCCAGGTGCCTCGCCGGCGCCAGTCGGCGAAGCCCGCCTTGGCCGCATCTAGGGCCGCGTCGATATCGGCTTCCGTCGCTGCTGCGATGGTGCCGAGATGTTCCTCGGTGGCAGGGTCCTGGACGGCCTTGGTCGCCCCGTCGCTCGCCGCCCGCCAGTCGCCTGCGATGAACAGGTCCAGATCGTGATACATGAAAAGCCTCTTCAGATTGTCTGCTGCAGGTAGCGGGACTGGACGTCGTCGACCCAGTTGCCGACGTTCCAGCTGCCATAGGCGCCCATCTCCGAGATCGGATCACGGCCGTTGTAGACGGGGATGTGGACCAGCGAGAGCCCGTCATGGGCATGCGCCGCCTCCAGCGCCGCCCGAAGCTCCTCCGCGCTGTGGCCGCCGTAGACCGCCTTCACTCCCGAGACCGAGCTCGCCATCTGGACGTAATCCACCGCGACGCTGTCGTTGGTGCGGAACTCGACGCCGTATTGCGCGTATTGCAGCCCGGTGATCGCCGCCATCCGGCGGTTGTCGAATAGCGCGATCATGCCCCGGACCGAATGCTCGACCGCGTCGATCAGGATCTGCGGGTTCATCATGAAGGAGCCATCGCCGGTGAAGGCGACACCGTATTTCGGCGCCCGCGCTCCGGCCGCGCCGAGCAACGCCGAGACGGCATATCCCATGTAGGAGGCGCCGGTCTCGGTGAAGGTCTCGAAGGGCGCTTCGTCCTCGACGATCTGGAAGCCGTTGGCCTGCACGTCTCCGGCATCGAAGAACTTGATTGCACCCTGCGCCTTGGCAAAGGCCGAGACCAGCCCGATCGCCGCCGGCTGGGTCAGCACCTCACGCCCCCATGCGGCGTCCATCATCGGCGGGGCAGAAAGGCGCTCTTTCCGGAACGCGCCCCACTCCGCCTTCTTCTCGGCACAGGCGGTGAGCCATGCGCTGCGCTCCGTCGCCGGCGTGGCGGCAATCAGGCGCTCCGCCACCGCCGCGATGTCGCCCGGCAGGGTCACCGTGTTGGCGTAATGGCTAACGTCGTCGAAATCTCCGTTGATGTTGATGACCGCGCGGGCCTTGGGATAACCGACGCCGGAGCAATCCGCCTGGCAGACCCCGCGCGAGCCCGCGAAGATCACCAGGTCCGCCTCCTCCATCGTGAAATTGCCGCTGATCGAGCCCTTGGAACCCCCGACATGCATGTTCTGCGGGTGCCCGTCCGGCAACACGCCGGTCGAGCCCGGCGAGAGGACGACCGCCGCGCCGATGTGTTCGGCCAGCCGGCAGATCTGCGCTGCCGCGCCGCGGGTGCCGCCTCCGGCCTTGATAACCGGGCGCTCGGCGCTCCCCAGCAGCGAGGCCGCCTGTTCGAAGCTGTCCGCATCGGCGGGAGCGAGCCGCGGGATCTCCATCCGGTCGGGCAGCGTGGCGAGGTTGACCTCGGCCTGCTGCGGCTGGGTGTTGATCGGCAGCAGGATGTAGAAGGGCCCCGCCCTGTAGGGGTGATGCACGGTCGCCGTGCCGCGCCGCAGGCATTCGCGCAGCGCCTCCGGCGTGTGGAGAGTATAGGCATGGCCCATCAGCGCGGCGATCCGG
Organism: Tropicimonas aquimaris; assembly: GCF_042676185.1. Taxonomy (NCBI): domain Bacteria; kingdom Pseudomonadati; phylum Pseudomonadota; class Alphaproteobacteria; order Rhodobacterales; family Roseobacteraceae; genus Tropicimonas; species Tropicimonas aquimaris. Next base: position 12,854 of record NZ_JBHTJT010000058.1, read on the forward strand.
CCGAACAGGCCCTGCTCGGGCTTGGGCACCTGCTGCATGTTGTAGCCTTCGCCCCAGGTCGTCTCGTCGCCGTAGATGTGGTAGACGCCGACCCCGTTCGAAGCCGCTGCCAGCGACCCCGCCATCGCCTGAAGCCCGCCCGGCCCGATCGAGGTCACCACCGCCGGCGTTTCGCCATAGACCCAGGCATGGGCGGTGGCGGCATGGGCCATCTCCACCTCGTTGCGGCAGTTGATCACCGAAAGCGCCGTTTCCTCCTCGTAGATCCGCAGCACGTTGCCGAGGTCGGTCGAGCCATGCCCGAAGATCGCGAACCAGGTCCGGACCCCCTGCCGCAGCAGGCCGAGCACCAGCCCTTCGGAGAGCGTCAGCCGTTCCTGCGTCGGCAAGGCGCCGGCGGCAATCGCCTCGGCCGGCCCGCCGGCCGCCACCAGCGCCCGCGCACGCTGCCGCATCGCGGCCAGCTCGGGCGTGTCGTTGGTCTCATTCTGACGAGGTGACTGAAGCATTGCCGTTTTCCTCCGTTCTGCGGGCTTTGAGGGATGCGCGCGTGGCGCGGAGTATCTGGGCCCCGACGATCAGGGCGGTCAGCCCGATGAAGATCACCCCGGGGATCGAGGAGACAAAGACGGTCGGGTCGCCGTCCGACAGGATCAGCGCGGTGCGGAATTCCCGCTCGATGGACGGACCGAGCACCAACCCCAGAATGATTGGCGTCAGCGGGATCGACACCCGCTGCAGCCCGTAGGCCAGTGCGCCAAGCAGCGCGACCATCACCACGTCGAAGACCGAGTTGCGGATCGCGAAGGCGCCATAGGCGCACATGATGATGATGCCCACCGCCAGCAGGTGCGCCGGGACGCGCAGGAGCTGAACGAAGAAGCGGATCCCGAGCAGCTGGATCGCGACAACGCCGGCATAGGCCACAATGATTGCCATGTAGATCTGGTAGATCTCACCCGGGTGCTCGATGAACAACATCGGCCCCGGGATCAGCCCGTGGATCAGCAGGCCAGAGAGCAGGATCGCCGTTGCCGGGTCGCCGGGAATGCCGAGCGAGAGCAGCGGGATCATCGCACCGCCGGTGACCGCGTTGTTGGCGGTCTCGGGAGCCACCACTCCGGCCATTTCACCGCGCCCGAACCGCTCCGGTGTCTTTGACGATTTTTGCGCATGCGCATAGGCGAGGAAGGCCGCGATCGGCCCACCGGTGCCGGGGATCGAGCCGATTCCAGTGCCAAGCAGCGCACAGCGCAGCATCAGCCAGAAGTGCTTGGAAAGGTCCCGCAGCGTCGGCAGCTCCGCCCGCACGTCGGCAATCGCCTCCGGCCGCCGGTCTTCCGTGTAATGGGTCACGAAGGCGTCGATCACATGCGGCACGGCGAACAGCGCGATCATCGCAACCAGAAGACTGATCCCCTGCTGCAAAACGATCGTGCCGAAGGTCAGGCGCTGCACGCCTTCCATCTCGTCGACGCCCACGGTCATGACCAGCAGTCCGAGAACGCCCGCGATCAGGCCCTTGATGAGCGATTTCTGAGCCAGGCCGCAGATCGTCGAAAGGCCGAAGAGCAGAAGGCCGAAGGTCTCGGCGGGGCCGAACCGCAACGCGAGCTTGGCCACCGTGTCGACCGAGGCCACCATGATGATGAGGCTGACTATGCCGCCGAATGCGGAGGCGACGACCGCGGTTCCGAGCGCGAGCGAGGCCTTTCCCCGCCGGGTGAGCTGATAGCCATCGAGCACCGTCGCCGCCGCCGAGGGTGTGCCGGGAATGCCGAGAAGGATCGCCGAGACGGAGCCGCCGGTCATGCCGCCGATATAGGTTCCCAACAGCAGCGCGATCGCAGGCGCTGCCGCAAGCGAGAACGACATCGGCACCACCAACGCCATCGCCACGGTGAAGGTCAGCCCCGGGATCGCCCCGAAGATCACCCCCAGAAGCGACCCTGCGAGAACCGCCAGAAGGGCATCCGGCGCCAGAATGACCTGGGCTGCCGACAGCAATAAGTCCATGTTACAGTCCCGTCGTCATCCGGCCGGCCCCGGGCCTGGGGCCGTGCCGGGAAATTCAGAAAATCGAGATCCAGGATCCCGACGGCATGTAGGCGCCGAGGATCTGGCCAAAGGCGAGCCAGGCCCCGACTGCGATGCCGAGAGCCATGCCGAGCACGAGGAGCGGGCGCCGTTCACCGAGTGGTCCCACCAACGTCACCGCAACGATCAGCGCGGTGGCGGGCACGAAGCCGATCTTGGGCATGAGCCAGCCGAAGGCCGCGATGATCACGGTCACCGTCGCCACCACGCCGAGCCGCATCCGGAGCGAGACCCGGGCCAGCGCATCCTCGTCCGGCTGTTTCTCGCCCAAGGGCGGCTCGTAGACCCCGATCATGCCCTTGAGCAACAGCAGCGCCGATAGCACGGCGAGCGCCACGCCCAGCCACAGCGGAAAGGCCCGCGGCCCCACGCCATAGCCTTCCGGCACCGTCAGCCAGACCGTAACCGTCCAGGCGAGCGCGAAGAGCAACAGGATGCTCCCCGCGATCAGGTCCTGTCGACGTTCGATGACATGGGTCGGCTTGGTCACAGCTTATTGAGCCTTCATGCCGATGCCTTCCATCATCTCGGCGATGATGGCGTCGTCCCGGGCAATCAGGTCGCCAAACGCAGCATGATCGGCAAAATCGATCTCGAAGCCGATGGTCTTGGCCGCTTCCTTGAACTCCTCGCTTTCAGCCGCCGCCTTTGCGGCTGCCTCGAGCGACATGATCACTTCCGGCGGAGTGCCCGCAGGCGCCGCAAGCCCGCGCCACATCGCGATGTCCATGCCGTCGGCGCCGCTTTCGGCGCAGGTCGGAATGTCTGGCAACTGGCTGATCCGCTTGGCCGAGGTGACGCAGAGGATCTTCAGCGTGCCCGCCTCGTGGTGCGAGATGAACTGGCCCGGCCATTGCACCGCCGCATCCAGACGACCCGCGATCAGCTCCACCGGGGCGCGGCCCTGGTCGTAGGGCACATGCACGGCCATGTCGGACAGCCCCTGGGAGGCGAGGATTGCCTCGGTGGTCAGGTGGGTGAACGAGCCCTTGCCGGATGCGCCGACCTTCAGCTTGGTTCCCCTTTCCTTGATGTCGGCCGCCATGTCGGTGAGCGAGTCCCAGCCGGAGTCCGCACGCACCGCGATCGCCGGCACTTCGACGCTGACCTTGGCGATCGGCGCGAAGGCGCTGTAATTGATGTCCATCTGCCCGCCGTGATAGCCGGTGCTGATCGAGTTCGAGTTCCAGACGATGTTGTAGCCATCAGGATCGGTGCTGTTGACATACTGATAGCCGACCGCGCCACCGGCGCCGGCGCGCGACACCGGCACGACCGGCTCCGGCAAGTTCTTGGACATCAGGTCGGCCAGAAGCTGACCGATGGTCTGGGCGGTGCTGCCGAACAGAATTGTCATCTCGACCGGCTTTTCCGGGAACTCGGCGCGCGCCTGGCTGCCGGTTCCGACGAGCCCGACCGCGATCACGGAGCTCAGCAAGGCGGATGTGAGTGTCCTTGTCTTCATATGTGGTTCCTCCCCTTCAATGTGTCCGCCTCCCGGCGGGTTCGGCAGTTTCCCCTGCCAGGTTTGCGGGCCCGCGCCGCCGTCCTCCACGTGGCGCGCGCCCCTGCCTTTCGGCACTTACTCCGGGCGCTGCGACAGCGCCCAGGCATCGCGGATGACGCGCTTGGCATTGGCCAGGATCACGTCGGAAATCTCGCCGGCCAGAACCGGCCGCACCTCGGCGCTGACCATCGGCCGCACGGGCTTGTCGAAGAAGCCGCACTTCCTGAGTTCGCGGAAGAAGGTCACGACCTCGGGCGTGTCGGTCTCGCCGCCCGGCACCCCGAAACGCGGCTGGATGTCGCCGTAAGCCGGGTGCGACTTGTCGCGGAAGACGCAGTTCCCGAGGTGAACCGCGTCGAGGTACGGAGCCAGCATCGGAACCGCCTCTTCGGGCGTCTCGTCCAGCAACGGGAAGTGGCTGAGATCGCTCAGCAGCCCGAAGTGCGGATACTCGGGCCGGATCGCCTTGGCGATGTCGATGCCGTCCGGCGCCGGGCCGATCAGGTTCTTCTTGTCGATGGCGCGGTCGAAGAGCTTCAGGGTGAAGGCCAGACCGTCCTTCTCCTCGGCGGCATAGTCGAGGATCTGGTGCAGCGAGTCGATCAGCAGCTTCTTGGCCTCCTCGCGCTTCTCGTCGCCGGGGTCCTTGCCGGCAATCAGCCGCACGACCTCGGCACCGAGATGCCGGGCCTCGTCGACGGCGGACTTGATCGCCTCGACCGCCTTCATGCGCTCGCCCTTGTCGAAATGGTTCAGGTTGAACTTGTTGGACAGCACCTTGGGCTGGGTCGCATAAGCCACCGACAGGTGGCTCTGATCCAGCAGGTGTCGCGCGGTGTTGCGCACCCGGTAGTCCTTCATCCAGCCTACCTCCACGGCGGTCCAGAACTCGTCCGCGCAGATCTTTTCGAGCGTCTCGACAAGGGGCCCTACCCCCGTCTCGAGCCCAGGAAAGGCCTTGAAGTGAACGATGCCCACTCGCATCGCGCTGTACATCGACGTTTCCATACTGTCTCTCCCCTCCGTACCGATCACCGCAGGTTCACTCCGAACGCCGCGGCAGCCGGTTCTCCTCGCAACTACTCGGGCGCAGCCGCTACTGAGCGGCGATCGCCCCGCCCTCGCGGGCTTCCTTCTCCGCCAGCGCCGCCAGCACCTTCTCGGGCGACGCGGGCAACGACTTGATGCGCACGCCGATGGCATCGTGGATCGCGTTCATGATGGCGGGCGCGGTCGGCACCAGCGCCGGTTCGCCGATCCCCTTGGCCCCGAGCGGGCTGAGCGGGTCGGGATCCTCGACCAGAACCGAAGTGATCTCGGGCACGTCGAGCGAGGTCGGCAGGATGTACTTGGCGAACCCGTGGGTCGTCGTGTGGCCATTGACGGTCTGGTAATCCTCCATCAGCGCCTGGCCGAGGCCCTGCACCACGCCGCCCTCGATCTGGCCCTCGACCCCGCGGGGGTTGATGACCCGGCCGATGTCATGCGCGGCCCAGATGCCCAGCACCTGGACCTCGCCGGTCACCGTATCGACCTCCACCTCCGCCACCTGGGTGCCAAAGACATAGGCCTGCCAGGGTCGGCCGGAGCCATCGACCGGATCCAGCCCGGTGCCGTGGGAGGTAAAATGGCCGGAGCCGACCGGCACCACGCCGCGCTTCTTGCAGATGTCCACCGCCTCGGCCATCGACATGGCGAGGTTGGTTCCCTCGGCCCTCAGGACGCCATCGAAAGCGACCAGCGTCGCGGCCTCGACATCCCAATGGGCGGCGATTTCCGTGAAGAGCTTCTCCCGCGCCTCGCGGCAGGCCAGCGCCACCGAGTTGCCGATCATGTAGGTCTGGCGCGTCGCACCGGCGTGGGCAGCTTCGGGCGAGCGGGCGGTGTCGTTGTCGCCGATCGTCACGTCCTCGGGGCGCACGCCGGTTTCCTCCGCCGCGATCTGGGCAAGAACCGTCAGTATGCCCTCGCCGATCTCGGTCACGCCGGTCACCACCTTGGCGGTGCCGCCATCGTCGAGCTCGGCCCAGGCCCCTGCCCGGTCGACCGTCGCCGTGCGGGCGATGCCGTACCAGCTCGCGGCCACGCCGCGGCCTCGCATCTTGCGCTGCATCATGCCACCTTCTCCTTTCCGCCGGCCGGTCGCTCGAACCGGGCGCCGAGCGTGCAAGGCGCCCGCGTGCCGGGGCCGTTCAGGTCCTTGCGGTCCGGACCACGCATGCCCACGGCGCCGGCTTCCCAGTTGGAGGCGCGCTCGGCGGCCTCCAGTACGCGGTCGATAGAGGCCGACTCGAGCCGTTGCTGGGTGTGGGTCAGCGACCCCGCCCGCATCATGTTCCGCCGCCGGATCTCGAAAGGATCGAGCCCGAGCCGCTCGGCGGCAATATCGATCATGCTTTCGGTCGCGAACTGGGCCTGCATTCCGCCAAAGGTGCGGAAGGCACCCGACGGCGTGTTGTTGGTATAAACCGCACGCGTGTCGACCTGGATATTGTCGACCTCGTATGGGCCGCAGGACAGGATCGCCGCCTTGCGCATAACCCCTTCGGACGACATGCCATAGGCGCCGCCGTCGGAAAGCATCTCGAACTTGATCGCCGTGATCCGCCCGTCTTTCTTGAGCCCCATCCGGTAGCTGACCCGCGACGGGTGCCGCTTGGCCGAGGCGATGATCGATTCCTCTCGGGTGAACACCAGCCGCACCGGGCGGAAGGTCTTCATCGCAGCGAGGGCCAGCATCCCCTGGTAGATCATGTCCTCCTTGCCGCCAAAGCCGCCGCCCACGGGCGACATGATGAACCGCACCTTGTTGATCGGCTTTGCGATGATCTCGGACAGCATGTGCCGGTGGTGGGTGATGTTCTGGCTGGGCGAGATCACCGTGACCACGTCGTCGGCATCGACATAGGCAAGTCCGGCCTCTGGCTCGAGATAGGCGTGCTCGACCTGCTGGGTCGAGAATTCGTCCTCGATGATCAGGTCGGCCTCGGCAAAGCCTTTGTCCACGTCGCCCTTGCGGATCGGGATGTGCTTCACGAGGTTGTCGGGCGCGTAGTCGTGGATCACCGGCGCGTCGGGTTTCATCGCGTCTTCCGGGGCAAAGAGGCCCGGTAGTTCGCGATACTCCACCTTGATCTTCTTCGCCGCCCGACGGGCCAGCGTTTCGGTCTCGGCGGCAACCGCCGCCACCGCCTCGCCGACGTGCCGCACCTTGCCGCGCGCCATGATCGGCTGGTCATGCACGAAGACGCCGAAACCGTCGGTGCCGGGCACGTCCTCCGAGGTGATGACGCAGGCCACCCCCTCCATCGCCTCGGCCTCCGAAGTATCTATCGACAGGATCTCGGCATGGGCATGGGGCGAGCGCAGAACCGCCATGTGGAGCATGTCGGGCATCACCATGTCGCCGGCATACTTGAGCCGCCCGGTGACCTTGGACGGCGCATCGAGCCGCCGCACGTTGGCGCCGATGAACGACTCGCCGGGGCCGTCCTCCTCTAGCGTTGCAGGGCTGGCCTGACCATTCACCACATCGCGGGCCAGTTCCACCGCCTCGATGATCTTGGAATAGCCGGTGCAGCGACAGATGTTGCCACCCATCCGCTCCTTGATCTCGTCCAGGCTCGCCTCCGGCACCTCGCGCAGCACCGAGGTGGCGGCCATGACCATGCCGGGGATGCAATAGCCGCACTGGCTGGCGCCGGTCTTGTGAAAGGCGCGCTGGATCACCTCCAGCGTGCCGGGCCTGGCCAGACCCTCTACGGTCTCGATCACTGTGCCCTGGGCCTTAGCCGCGGGCATCAGGCAGGATTTCACCAGCTTGCCGTCCACGAATACCGAACAGGTGCCGCATTCGCCGGCCCCGCAGCCTTCCTTGGTTCCGGTCAGGTTCAACTCGTCGCGCAGGAAGTCCAGCAGGCGCTGGCCGGGATCGGCCCGGCGCGTCACCTTGCGGCCGTTGACCTGCATGGAGAGATCGATCTCAGGCATTGACAGTCTCCTTGATGCCAGCCGCAGGCTGGGCGCCGCGCGCCCGCTCAACGGCCTCTTCCAGCGCGGCGCGGACAAAGCCCGGCACCACGCGGCGGCGATATTCGACGCGAGAGCGCGAGGCGACGCGGTCGGCTGTGGCTTCAGCCACCTTGGCGATCAGGCCGGCGTCGATCACCTCGCCCTTGAGCCGTTCCTCGACATCCCCGAGGCGCTGCGGCACCGGCCCGACACCGCCGAGCGCGATCCGCACGTCCTCGAACCGAGTGCCGGTCGGGTCGGTCTTGACCAGCGCCGCGACGCAGGCCACCGAGATCACCAGCGAACGGCGCTGCCCGACCTTCTGGAACGAGGCGCCGTAGCCCTCGGCCACGTCGAGCGTCACCGCGCTGACCAGCTCGTTCGGGGCAAGCCGGGTCCGGCCCGGCCCGGTCACGAACTCCGCCATCGGCATGGTGTGGCACATCACGGAGCCGTCGGAGATCCGGCAGAGCTCGATCTCGCCATTGAGTGCAATCACCGGCGGCGTGCCGTCGGCGGCCGGCGAGGCATTCACCAGGTTGCCGGCAAGCGTCGCCTGCTGGCGGATCTGATCATCGGCGAACCAGACCGAGCAATAGGGCATCACCGGCAGCCAGGCCGCCAGAGACGGGTCCTCCAGAAAATCCTGGAAGACCACGTTGGCGCCGAGCCGCACCCGCCCGCCGTGGCGCTCGTAGCCCGAAAGCTCCGAGACGCGGCTGAGGTCGATCATCATCGGCAGGTCGACGTCGCCGGCGCGCCCGTCCCGTGCCCAGGGCAGCACGTCGGTGGCGCCGGCGATCAGCCTCGCGCCGTCCGGCGCACTTTCCCACAGCGCCAGCGCCTCGGCCAGCGTCCGCGGGGTCTCGTATCGTTGGCAAGTCAGCATTCAGCAGCCCTCCTCCGGCTGCCCGGGGCCGCCTATTCGGCGGCCACCCGGCCTTCAGCGCTGTGCTTGTTCTTCACCACCACCTTGATCGCATCCTCGACCCGATCCTTGGCGTAGCGGATGGCTTCCAGCAGGTCGCCCATCTCGAATGTGTGGGTGTGGATCAGCGTCGCGTCGAACCGCTTCTGACGCATGAAGGCCTCGGCCCGGTGCGTCGCGGACTTGCCCTCGCCGCGGATGCCGTAGACGTAGATGTTGTTGCGCACGAGATGCGCCACATCCACCGTCGGCGGCTCGCCGGGGAAGGCAGCGAGGCAGACCTTGCCGCCGCGGTTCACCATCTGGCAAGCCTCGTTGACCGCGTTGGGCGCGGCGGAGCATTCGACCACGTAATCCACGCCGATCCCACCGTTGATCCGCTTCACGGCCTCCACCGGGTCTTCCTTGCGGATGTTGACCACGTGGTCGGCACCGAGCTTCTTGCCGATCTCGAGCCGGTTGTCGCGGGTGCCCGTCAGGATCACCGGCTGCGCCCCGAGCGCCTTGGCCACGGCCACGCCCAGAAGGCCGATCGGCCCCGGCCCGGTCACCACCACGCTTTCGCCGGCGACCAGCCCGCCAAGCTCCGTGAGGCCGTACATCGAGGTGCCCGCGGTCACCACCAGCGTCGCCTCCTCGTCGGACATGCTGTCGTCGACGTGGATCAACGTGTTAATATTGTTGACCTGGTATTCGCAGAAGCCGCCGTCGGTGGTGAAGCCATTGGCCCGATGTCCCTTGTCGACATCGCCGTAGTTCTTTCCGTAGTTGTGGCAGGAGGTGTACATCCCCTGCCGGCAGCGCTTGCACTGGCCGCAGCCGGCGTGGATCTCAACGGTCACCCGCTCGCCGATCTTGTATTCGTCCACGCCCGGCCCGAGCGCCACGACGGTGCCCATGTATTCATGTCCGGGGGTGAAATTCTTGTTGAAGGGCTCGCCGCCTTCGATCTGCGCTGGGGGCCCGTGATAGATGATCTCCAGATCGGTCGCGCAGATCGCCACCGCGTCGATCCTCACCAGCACCTCGGCCTTCTTCGGCACAGGCACCGGCTTGTCCGTCAGCTTCAACTCGCCAGGATCTCCCAGAACCCATGCTTTCATGGTTTCGGGGATCGGATGGCTCGGATCCGTCTTTACGCCTTGAGGCATTGCCATCTGGGTGTCCTCCCTAGATTCCAGTCAGGTCTTGTTGCCGTAAGGTCATGTCGGTTGCGTTCAGCGTCTCCCTCATGACCTCCCGAGGCGCAGACGGTCCGACAGCTTGCGCGCGCATGCCGTCACCTCCTGCACCACGTGTTCGCGATACTCCTCCTTTGCCAGTTCGACCGGGAACGAGGCCGACACCGAGGCCACCACCGTCCCCTTCTCGTCCCGCAGCGCGGCGCCGTAGCAAACCACGCCCAGCCGCAACTCCTCGTTGTCGACTGCAAATCCGTTGCGGCGCACCCACCTCAGGTCCTCCATCAGGTCGACCACGCTGGTGATCGTGTGCTCGGTGAAGCGCTCCAACCCATTCTCCGAGATCACCTTCAGGATCTGCGATTCCGGCAGCCAGGCGAGGATCGCCTTGCCGGTCGCCGTGGCATGCGAGGCGCGCATCTTGACCACTTCGTCGGCCTCGATGACGTGCAACCCCGCGACATTCGTCTTGAAACGGGTGACCAGCGAGGTCCCCTGCATCTCGGCCAGCTGCACCGAGAGCCCAAGCCGGCCCGACAGTTCTACCAGGTCGGAGCGCGCGAAATCCGACAGGTCGGTCTTGCGCGCACTCACATCGGTCAGTTCCTGCAGCCGAGAGCTCAGCATGTAGCCCCGATTGCGTCCGGCGTTGAGCACGTAGCCGCGCTCGACCAGCGTCGCCACCAGGTGATGGCAGGTCGATGCGTTCAGCCCCGCACGCTCCGCGATATCCCCGAGCGCCAGCGCATCGGGCGCGGCGGCGAGTATCTCCAGAATTGTCAGAGCCCGCTCCACCGACTGGATCCGGCGCACCGATTTCTCGGCCGTCTCCGCAACGCCGCCCACCGCTTCGGTGGGCACGTCGTCCAGGTCTCGAACCCTGGTGGCGGGATATGGTTTGCTCTCGGTCACTACGCCACGCTGCCTCAATATCGGACAGCGATCAAGCTATTTTGCAAATATTGAACGCAATTTCATATCATCAAATTGAAAGCCAGATCCGCGCTTGACTTGATCCGACCTCGGATTATACCGCCAAACAGCAAACCCGTTTCCGCAGACAGGAGCCCGCCACGTGAGCACGCACTATCTCGTCTATGTCAGTCAGGCCTCCTCCGACCTCGAGTTGAAGGATCTGGAGAACATCCTTGCCGAAGCGCGGACCTATAACCCGGGCAAGGGGATCACCGGGATCCTGCTCTATGTCGAGGGGGAGGGCCGCAACCGGGGTAGCTTCATGCAGCTTCTGGAAGGCGACGAGATCGAGATCGAGAACCTACGCAAACGCATCTTCTCCGACCCGCGCCACCACACCAAGATCGTACTGGAGCGTGGCACGAAGGCCGAGCGCGATTTTCCGGACTGGTCGATGGCCTACAAGTCGATCAAGCAAGCCGAGCTGCAGGCCCACCCCGCCTTTGCCGATCTCGGCGAGGCCCATTTCCAGGACCGCTGCGCCCGCGACGGGATGGACGGGGCGCTCGCCTATCTCTGCGATTTCTGGAGCGACGCGGCCTGACGCGCGTTCCCGCGCGTGAGGCGGCGGGTTCGACCCCTCAGAACGTGATCCGCGTGCGCAGCCCGAAGATCACCACATCTTCCCCGTTGGGGTTCGCTGCAGGGTGCTTCACGTACTGGATCGACGGGGTCAGCGCCACGCGATCCACGAGCTGGAACCGGTAGAACATCTCGCCGGTATATTGTTCTTGCAACCTGTCGTTCGACGGCCGGCCCCAGGCGATCCCTATCCCGAGCGCATCCCGGGCGGCGCGGTGGCGGGTGTCGAAGGCGATCCCGAACCCCGCCGCGGCGTCGGCTTCGAAGAGCGTGGCCTTGCCTTCGGACATGCCGCCGAAACCGAACACGAAATAGCGGTCCTCAAACAGCCGGCTGGCCGAGATCGTGACGCCTTGATCAGCCGGTGTGCCGCTCTCGCTGAGCGCGTCCTGTTGCCAGAACTGCAGCCGGACCTGGTCGTACCGCCAGCGGTCGGGCGTGGTAGGGTAATACCGGAACTCGACCGAACGATAGAACTCGCCCTCGCCGATCGTGTCGAACGGGTCGTCCGGCGTCTTGGCGTTCGCATCGTGGATTCCGGCGACCAAAACGAACTTCGGGCTGAACTCGTAGCCGAACCCGCCGCCGATCCCGCGCCCCGGCGCTGGCTTGGAAAGCGAGCTTTGCAGGCCCGTGTTCTGGAAGCCGCGCATGGAGGACGACAGCGCATGGACGTTGTACCAGGAGATCGCGCTGATCTTGCCGAGGATGAATTTGAACTTGCCGTCGGCCAGCGTCTGACGCCATGCAAGTTCCGTAAGCGCAGAGCCGAAGTCGCTGAATCCGGTGCCGGAGGGGGTGACGCTGCCGAACTGGTAGCCGAACTGGCTGGGCGGTATCTCGCTATCGATCGTGTAGCGGTTCTCGATCCGAAACGTCAGCTTGCCGGGGTTGGCACCGCCACGGTTGAGGAGCGACCAGGAGCCCTGCACCTGCGCGCGCCCGGCGAAGGCGTCGGAATACAACGCATCATCGTCGTTGGTGGTCTGGTACAGGGTCTGGTAGCTGAACTGCAACTGCAGGCCGGTGCGGTCGTTAAGCCGCTTCTTCCAGTCAAAGAACGGCTGGAAGAACGCCTCGACCTTTGGGAACGCGAGCACGCCGCCGACGTCGACGTCGTCCTGCGAGAGATCCTCGGTGACGCTGTCGCCGCCTTCGAGGTTCTTTGGCTCGGCCGGATAGCCCGAGTAGGTCGGCGTTGCCGGGTCCACGTATTGCGCCATCGCCGCGCCGGTCCCGAGAACGGCACAGAGCGCAGCGGCCGTCCCGGCGGCATGCCGGCGGAGCCTGCGGGCGCCGATCATTGGGCGTCCTGCATGCGGGTGTAATACTGGTGGAGGTCATCGCCCACCATGTCGACCGGCGTCTCCGAGGTGCCCTCGATTGTCAGATCCTGCGCCGGGGTCTCGGTCCGGAAGCTCCAGCCCTCCGCGGGCGAAAGCTGCGTGGCGAGGTTCGCCGGGTCGCTGTCCTGTACTTCTTCGCCATAGGCGTTGAGGATGTAGATGCCGCCGTCCGGACCGACGAGCTGGTAAACCGGCTTTCCGGCCTCGAAGACCATCGTCTGCAACTTGGCGCTGACGTAGGGTTGATAGGGATCGGCGCCCTTGCCGGAGCCAAGCGCGGCGAGCGGCAGCGTCGCGGCATAGCGCGCCGCCATCCCGCCGAAATCCGCCGTCTCCCCGAAACCGACGGTTTGTTCGTCCATCGCCCAGAAATGCGGTCCGTTCAGCTGCGCCGCCTTCGCGCCGTGCGCCGCGGCAATCGCCGCGGTATCCATGCTGGCCCAGAGATCCTCAGGGCACCCGTCGGAGGCGGAGGTGTTGTAGATATCCACGTGGTCCTCGTAGATCAGCAGAAACTCGCAGAACCGCATCCCGCGCATGTCGGAAATCGTCACCGGCTCCACCGGCTTGGGCGATTGTGCGGCAAGCGGCGCTCCAAGGCAGGCAAGCGCAGCGGCAAGACAGGCAACCTTCATGACTTCCATAGCATTTCCTTTCGAGTCCGTTTTGTCCGCCGCCATGTTCATGGACGCTCCGGCAGAACCTTGAGCACGTAGAACCCCTGATCGTGCATGTAGTAGAACCGCCCGCCATAACCGGGCGAGAGCAAGGTGTTGAAGCTCATCGGCGGCAAGGGATCGGATTCCGCAAGCACCTCTCCCGTCAGCGCGTTCAGCCAGAGCGCCGTCTGCGTATAGGTGGGCGCGTTGGTCTGGTTGAGCTCCGCCAGTGTCGTCCCGGCCGCGGCGCGCGCGGTGCCGAGCACCCGCGCATCGGCCGGGCCATAGAGCGCCTGAAGCGCCGTGGTCGCGCCATCAAGGGTCCAGACGACCTCCATCTCGCCGCTGTCCTGGTCCAGCCGCACCGCGCCGATCTTCATCATGTTCTGGTCGGCGGAGAAGATCAGGCCGTTCTCGGTGTCCACGGCCGACTTGGGCGGCGCCCAGCTCTGCCCGGTGGGCAGGTCTTGGCCGAAGGGATAGACGCGGGTGATCCGCGTGGCATCGTGCTGGTTGATCGCGGTGATCGAGGAGGCCGCCTTGTCGGTCGGCAGACCGTTGGTCTGGAACACCACCCAGTCGCCAAGGATCGCCGGGGCGTCGCCCGTGGTCTGTCCCGGCTCGAGGTAGGGCGTCGCCCAGTCCGCGTCCTGTGACAGGGTCTTGGTTTCCGGATCCCAGAAGAATCGATAGGCTTTCAGGATCGAGGGCGCATAGATCGCGATGCGGCCGTCAAAGCTGGTGATCGTGTGCGGGACGACCGCGTTCTCCGGCACGTTTACCCGGTCGAGCACCTCGAATGTGTCCGGATCCACGGCGAGGATCGTCGAACCGGGAGAAGCCGCGACGCCGCCCGGGCACTGGAACGCCGCCAGCGTGCCCTGGATATCGCAGGGCGTCGCCCTTGTCTGGTTCTTGACGATCAGCGTGCCGTCCGGGGCAATGGTGAGATGCTTGAAGTTGCTCCCCTCGAGCGGGGCGTCGGGAGTCAGGGCGGCATTCTGGAGAATGCGGCCGGTGTCGCCGTCGAGCTTCACGAGGTGATTGCCGAAGGCGACGACGATCGCACCGTCCGGCAGGATGTTGAGGTTGGCCGCGCCGACCCATTCGCCGCTCACGTTTCCGTTCTGCAGGTAGGTTCGCCAGATCTCGCGTCCGGTTGTGTCGTCGGTCCGCGCGACATAGGGGCCGGGTGGCACTCTGCCTTGCGGCGGCGGGTTGTTGCCGCCTGTGAGGTAGAGTTCTCCGGGCCGGCGGTTGTTCATGAACAGGACGCCCTGATAACTGTCGGCACTCGGCGAGGCATAGACCGTGTTGCCGCCCTCCAGGTTCCCCAGGAAGCTCGCACAGGCATAAAGCTGGCTGCGCTCCGCGTCGCTCACCTCGGCCCCGTTCAGCGAGGCGAAATAGCCCGGCGTCTCCCGCGCCTGGGCGCATGCCCATTCCTCCGCGATACGCCCCAGCTCCGGCGGAATCGGTCCCGGCCCCTCGTCCTGGGCAAAGGCCGCACTGGCCGCGAACAACGCGAAAAGGCTGAAAAAACGACCTCCCGGCATGGCGCCCGGCTCCTGTTCTGAATGTGTTTACAGAACATTACAGGGTGGTTTGCGCAGCGGTTTTGCTTTGCGCGCCACTTTTTCAAGGAGGCTCAGCCGGCCAGCCCGGCCCGCGCCCCAGACGGACTTTTGCCCACCAGCCGGCGAACTGCCCGCGACAGAGTCGAAGTGCTTGAATAGCCCAACCGTTCCGACAGGTCCGAGAGATCGAGGTCCGGCGCCTGCAAGAGCGCCACCGCAAGCTGGCGGCGGACCCGGTCCAGTTCGACCGAGAAAGACGTCCCCTCCTCCGTGAGCCGCCGCTGCAGGGTTCGCACGCTCATGCCCCCCGCCCGCGCAACACGTTCGATCGTGGGCTCCCCGCCGTGCAGCATCGCAGCGATCACCGAGCGGACCGAGGCGGCGAGGCTCGAATCCTCGGCCAGCGGTGGAATCACAATGTCGGCGCTATTGGCAAACCGGTCACGCGCGACAATGCGAAAGGGATTCAAGGCGACATGCGCGTCGAGGGTGATCCGCAGGCTGTGGTCCGGGCCGGGTACGACACAATCGCCGAAATGGGCGACCAGCGCATCGAGCCCTGTCTCGGGATGCGGCACGGCCGCGATCCGGTCGAGCAACGGCGGTTGGAGGCCGGTGAACCGGCAAAGCTGCGATATCATTGAACAGAACAGCACATGGATCGCATGGAGCGCTTCGGGATCGATCCTGACCGACAGCGTGTGGGTGATCGACAGCGCGCCACGGCTGTCCTCGACCCGGAGCATCTCGTGGGTGCAATGCATAGGCAGCGCCATTGCAACGCGCTTCAGCGCCTCCGCCGGAGTCCGCGCGCCGAGCGCCACCTGTCCGATGAAGGCCAGTTCGCCGATGCTCGCCTGCGAGACGATCGCGGCCCCGACATCCGGCCCATAGGCACGCGACATGTCCCGCAGGAGTTCGATAGCGTTCAGCATCGGAACCGGATCCAACGGCTCGAGCGCAAACCAGTAGCCGAGATCGACGGCATCGAGGAATGGTGCGCCGGCGTTTCCATTGGCCTCGAGAAAGCGCACCAGCGGAAGGACATTGGCGGCTCGGATGAGGGGAATCGTCTTGGGCATGAAACTCGCTTCGTCAGGGACAGGTGCAGTTCAGAGTTTTTTGCCTGATATGGACCTGTAGTGCAAAACCCGGATACGGGATCGCGACCAGTCTCCGCCAACCCCGGTTTCGATCATGGCACCATCCGCTCGGACAGCCCTTCACAAGCCAGATCGAATGCCCGGCTGAGCGCAAGCGAGGCCAGCGTACGCAA
>NZ_JBHTJT010000059.1:0-8963 GCF_042676185.1 Tropicimonas aquimaris
AGATGGAACCAAGGCGGGTCATGCACTAACAATCAAACCGGACCAGTCAGATCAGGCTCCCCAGCTGCGGGTCGCACCTACGGCGGTTAAGTGGGCAGAGCTGAAGTTCGCGGTCAAGTTGTCCGACGTGAGGTCAAGGTCGCAACGGGCTGTTCGCCAAAGACCTCTTTGTAGAGTTTGCTGAACCGCCCGTGATGTTCGATTCCGTACATCTGACAGACGTCTGACACTGTCGTTGGACCATTGCGGTCCAGTAGAGCGCGTCTTGCGCATTGCAGCCTTGCCTGTGAAAGCACTTGCGTCGGCGTTGCTCCACGAACCTTGCGAAAGGCGGTTTGAAGAGTCCGTTCGGAGATACCAACGTGACGAGCGATGTCCCGAAGACTGCCGATCTCGTCGGGCCTCTCGTAGATCAGTTCTTCGGCCTTTCGAACATATGTCAGAGACAGGGCATGCACACGGCCGGGCGGTTGACGGGAGGCAGGACCGAGGAATGCTTCAAGACAGCTGTTAATCTGGCCAATAAGGACCGTCGTCCAGGCATCTGCCAAGTTCGCTTCGATTTCTCTCTTGCCCGCAAGGGCCACCTGCGTGGCGAGTGCGAGCGTTAGGCGAGCCAGGTGTAGATCTTGATCCTTTGACGCATCGCCCCAAACCATGCCTCCCCGTGCTTCCAATCGCGAGAGACGATCACCCAGCCGTTGAGACGGCATGGACAGCACGAAAGCTTCGTAATGGGCTTCCGGATCGGGTAGGACGGTCGTTTCGCGCGTCCCGCGGCCAATCAGAATCCATGGTTCGTCCTTGCGCTCAAACTGCACGTGTTCGTTTCGGCTCGACAGTGTGCCCTTGACTGGTACCAGAAGGTTGGGACGTTGGAGTTCCGACAAGACAACATCATGTCCGGTGGATTTGACATAGGCGAGGCTCAACGAGCCAATATCGCTTATCGCGACTGCTGCCTCGCCATCCCTTGGGTTATGTAGATTGAGAGTTGCTTTCCCCGTGAACTGACGTCTCGAAAGCTTCGACCGTTCGTTGCTGTAGTACGAACTGAGTCGAAATCCTCCGAGGCCCTTTGGAAGTCTGTCGCGGGCGGTCTTGCATAGTACACGGGGAGCGAGCCCGGCCAATGGCTTGGAAACCTGTGCAATCGGATCGGACATTTTTTACCCGTGCTTCGGAAATCGGATAACTGCTGCGCCATTTGGATAGACTGGCGCCTGGCAGGTTGCAATCCTCGCCGTTGAAACCCGGGCAGACACAGGGCGGTCCGCAGTGTTTGATCCCAGCATGCCAACACCTTTGGCGACGCTTGCCGTCATAGCGTTGCCGCTTCTGAAGTACGAATGACAAACGATGCTCAAGGTTTTTAAAACAATGAACAAACCACTTCTTTTCATAGCCATATCCGCAGTGCTCACTATATCGCCTTTTGCTCCCGCGTCCGCAAATGTTGGCCAGGCCGCCATCGATGGCTGCATCGATCAGATACGCGCGGTCGGTGGCCCAGACGGTCAGAGCGGAGCAGTCGTGTCATCGGAGTATTCCGAGGCCAACTCTCTCATTATGTTCCGGGATGCGGGAAACACGGTCTGGCGCTGCCTTGTCTCCAATGACGGCGTCGTTGCAGAACTCACCGTCGCGCAAGCGGCCGATGACGGCGGCGGCGCGATGGCCGGCTCTTCGGGCTCGGGCGCGTCAAGCACCGAGCGGGTCCAGTTCGCAAGTGGTACTTCTGGCGCGGAGCTTGCCGGCTCACTCCTGCCACAAGAGAGCCGACGCTACATCCTTGGTGCGCGCGACGGTCAGGTCCTGTATTTCCGTCTCGCCGCGAACGGCCCCGGAATGACCTACGTGATCTATAACCCGGACGGGTCAGTTCTGCTCGATGAAATGGGAGCGTCGCAAGAGTATCGCGGGCAGCTCTGGCAATCGGGAGACCACGTGATCGAGGTCTACAACACCTCCAACGGTGCGCAGTCCTACAACGTCATTTTCGGGATCGAATGACACGATCCCCGAAGAGGATCCGTATCGAGTTGGAGAAATCATGAAGAGTCCGATCATTTTGGTTTGTGCACTCACAACACTCGGCGCTGTAGCCGGGTGCGTAGAGACATCAAGCCCGAGCGCACCGCCAACGGGCCAGACGTCTGTGGGAAGCTCCACCGATCTGACGGCATTTGAGGGCGCGCGTGCCGGTCAGGCCGAGATGGGCATCCAAAACCTCGGCTACGAGTTGATCCGGACGGATGGCCTCACGGCCTTTTGGTTCAACCGTGGCACGGGCGCCTGTGCTCGCATCACGACATCAGATGGTCGCTACTCCGATGTGGCCATGCTCCCGGCCGAAGACTGCTGAAATTCCCGCAAGGAAAAACGCGCCACAATCGAACCGAAAGGAAACCCTATGAAAAACGCCCTCGCTGTCTCCATCATCCTTCTTGTCCTGGCGGGATGTGTTGAAGAGCAGTCCTTTACGACAGAGGCCGATATCTCAGAGGCAAACCGAAACACCGAGTGTCCCGTGGATGTGACGGAAGCCGATCGCGCAAACTACCCCGCGTGCAATTGATCTGGCTTCGCAGGCGAACAGGCAAATGGTCGAAGATCGCCGGGAACAAATGAAATCCAGGCGGACGATAGCCTGCCAATGGGTTCTTCGGATCGTCGGGGTATTGTACCTCTTTGCCCTGGCGTTGCTCCTGATCGGGACCTTCGGGCTCTTCGGTCAGGAGCGCGATCCCTTGGCCGGAGTTTTCCTGATGCCGCTTGGACTGCCGTGGGTTCTCTGGGTGGATGGATTTCCGGAAGTGTTGCTACCTTGGCTGGCCGCAATGGCGCCGGTGCTGAACCTCGCGATCCTGACATTGCTCTGTCGTTTTGTTCACGGCGGCAATGCCCCCGAAAAGCAACTCAATGAAGGAGGGCCAGATGCATCTTGACCTCGCACACGCGCTCGTAACGGGCGTTCTGATTTACGTCGTAATGATCGGGATGCACAAGGCGGGTCTCTATGTCCCGCACAAGGAGGGTGGCCCTCGGTGGAGTTGGCCGCTGTTCTTCGGAATCGGTGCCGCTGTGTTCATCCTTAATTTGGTGTGGCCTTGAAGCTGATGAGCGACTTTGTTCCCGAGGTCGGCATTGTCAGAACGTGGACGCTTAAGGCGAGCGAGCGAGAAGACGCGAATTGCCTTTGAAATATCAGCGTGGTTTTGTGGATTCATAGAATGAGCAGGCAATCAGGGCAGGCAGAAATGGCATTTGGTAATGGCGGTTGCGGCGGATGGAGCCGGCGGCAAACTCTCGCTTGGCTTGCGGGTGCGGGTATTATTGCTGGCCTCCCTCTTTTCGCAAACGAGAACGACGAGATCGTCTACGACGTCAACAACATGCTTCCCGGCGACTACACATGGCATCCCGATCGGTCGCCGACCGGTGCGGTGGCTGTTGTGGTCTCGTTGCCGGAGCAATTGGTCCATGTCTATCGCAACGGTGTGAGGATTGCGGTCTCGACATGCTCGACCGGAAAGAAGGGTCACGGAACGCCGACCGGCGTGTTCACCATCCTGCAGAAGGACAAGGATCACCGGTCTTCGACCTACAACAACGCCCCGATGCCGAACATGAACCGGCTGACCTGGGACGGGATCGCACTGCACGCCGGGAACCTTCCGGGATACCCTGCGAGTCATGGATGTGTGCGGCTGCCATTGGCGTTTTCTGAGAAACTCTTCACGGTCACCCATATCGGCACGCCGGTTATCATTGCAGGCGCGAACGGCGATCCTTGGGAGTTGACCCATCCCGGGCTGGTCCTTGGCGGCACAGCGGAATCCGAGATGTCTGCCGCTGTACAGGCGCTCAGCGCCAAGTCACACCCGTCCGACTGGGGCCAGGCTGCCGACTACCCTGTTACGACGGTCATGGCCACGGGCGCAGACCGCCGCATTGTCCTGATCGAAGATGGTGTCGAAATCCTGGAAGCCGACCTGACGATCGACGGCTCCCCTGAGCTTGGCGAACATGTGATGATGTTGACCCGCCCGAAGCCGGAGGACACGTCCCTGGTCTGGCACGCCGTCACCCACCATCCTGATCCAGGCGCAGAGAACCTTGGTATGCCAGAGGCGGGAATACTTTCCCGGTTGCGCGCACCCAAGGTCTTCAACTCAGCGATGCGGGAACGGATGCATCCAGGAATGACCATGATAATTTCCGATCTGGCGGCGACGCCCGACCGAATATCCGGACGCGACTTCGTGATCATGGCCGGTGAAAACCTGACATCGCCGCGTCCGAAGATCAGGGGCGACCACATCGATCCGGTTTCACCGACAGCCGATCGCGGCTGACCTACTGTCATTTGAAAAACATTCCTGTGCGAGTTGCAAAGGACGAACAGTTCGGACAGGCCGACGGCCCACACCGGATGCGATTTCTCTGGATCGATATCGCGCGAACGATCGCCCTGTTGGCGATGGTCGTTTCTAATTTCATCCGTGATCTCGAGTTCTTCAGGCTGATTCCACCCGGAACAATACTGACTGGGTTCTGGGCGGCATTTGCGCGATTGATCGCAGGAAGTTTCCTGTATTTGTCGGGTGTCCGTATGGTCGTCGCCCACGGTCGCGAGGTAAGGCTGGGCTCTTGGGGCAAGCGTCTCGCGACGATAGCAGCGGCGGCGATGTTTGTGACCCTGGTCACCTATGCAGCACTCCCCGACCACTTCATCTACTTCGGAATTCTGCATGCTCTTGCCGTCACCGGCCTCTTTGGCATCGCGCTTCGAAAGGCGCCCGCATGTAGCTACTGGGGGCAGTCGCGCTGGTCGTTCTGATCGACACAGCATTTGCGCGTTCTCTCGAACTCTCGCCGTGGTGGGCATGGACCGGTCTGAGCAGGAACGTCCCACCAACTTTGGATTTCATTCCCATCGTTCCATGGCTTGCCCCCAATCTTGCGGGAATGGCATTCGCGAAGGCTGTGCCTCCCGGGAAACTTGAACCCAACTGGCCGGATTTTGTGCAAGCGGCCAGGCTGGTCTGGCCCGGGCAACACCGCCTGACATTCTATCTGGTTCATCAACCGGTTCTGGTCGCGATGGTCTGGTTGATATCCTTGGTTTCATCATGAAGTCGACAATGCTGTCTCCAACGTTGATTGATTGAGCGTGAAGCCTCACCGGGCCGAAATAGATATCTCACCGGCATTCCTTTCATTTCGCAGGATCACCGAAGCGGACGTAAGGAAAGTCGATAGCGGAAGGCGACTTTGGGCCGTTCGCGCGTTCTGTGCCTTTGCCGCACCTGCGAAGTGCTACGCCCGGCCCAAGGTCTGCTTTGCGCAGGAAGCGACCGGCATGGTCGCCCCGGCGACGAGGCGGATCAAAGCGCAGCGCTGAAAGGGAAGTTTGCCGACCTTGCGGACATCTGAGCGTTTCACTCGGATGACTGAATAATATCTCAAAGCGGTCAGCGCTCTGAAACGGGAAATGCGCGCTCCGTAACATTTCTAAGCAGGTTATTCCCGCGTCATGCGGCATCGTGGAGACGACTGTGGCCTTTGTGTTGCCGACGACGCACGGTGCGGGTCCGCTGCCCGCGACGAATGCAGGGGCAGCGGCAAATTCAGAGGTTTCAGTTCGTTTTTTCCACACCCGGTGCTTTCCAGTCTCCCTTTAACGCCGCTTCCTTGGGCCAGTAGAGACGCATGGCCATCCAGAACGGCCCGGCGGGCGCGGGCAGCCAGTTGGACTCCTTGTCCTTTCCGGGCGCCTCGTTTTGCACGTAGATTGTCAGGGACCCGTCGTCGTTCATCTTCAGATCCGGCAGCATCGGCGAGTTGACCAGGTAGCGATTGATCGGGTTCTCCACCAGCAGACTTTGCGGCAGGCCGTACATCGTCACCGACCAGAACGCATTCACGGGCGGCAACTGCCCTTTCGGGAAGGTCACTGTGTAGGCGTTGGCCCCCGAAAGAGCATTCCCGTCCGTATCCAGTTGCAGTACCGGGTAAAACGCCTCCTCGGCGGAATTTCCGTAGATCCCCAAGATCACGGCCGCCATGCGGTACATCCAGTTTCCGCCGATCTCCTCGCGCGTTCCGAACATGTCGGCCGAGGTCACCTTCCCGGTGTCGATCTGCTCCTTCTTGAACGTGTCGAACGCGTCCCAGGCATCCGTCATCCCGGCCTGAACCGCCTTCAGAACCTCCGGCGACAAGCTGTCGGGATCAAAGCCCGCCTCGGTCCCGATGCCGAGCTTGGCCATTCGGGCCCGCAAATCCTTCTCCTCGTCAGGCACAGGGCCCAGTTTCAGGGTCAGGTCGAGAATTTCGAAGAACTTCGGATCGGTTTTTTCGTCTTTCTGTGTGACCGGCGTCAGCGCCTTTGTCACAGGGTGGTCGACAGTGACCTTGGTAGGAAGAACGTTGGGCTTCTCCAGCGGTACCGCTGTGCCATCCTTGGCGGTTTGGCCGAGAAAGGCAGAGAGCGGTTGAAGCGTATAGCCCGCCTGGATCTTCTTCACGTTGTCCAGGTCGTCGGGGCCCATGAGTTGGGTGCGGTAGATGACAAAGGCGAAATCGGTCTCCGAACGGATCACGTCGTCAATGCCCGCGGGTGTGTCGCCGGTCCAGTTCGGCCCGGCAAGCAGATAGGTTCCTCCGCCATTACCTGTAGTGCGGCTGCCGACATAGTGAAAGTTGAACGTATATGCGTCGATGAATTGCAGGGAAAAATAGCGCTTTTCGTCGATTTTGGGCACGCCGAGCACAAGCGGCTCCACTCGCAGGTCCGCTCCGAGCATCGAATAGGGCGTGTCAGAATTGGGTGTCTGGATCGTGGTGTCTTTCGGAGTAAATAGTCGCGCGGTGTTTAGTACCTTGTTCCACGGACCTTTGTATTCCGCGCCGCTTTGATCGACGAAATAGGTGTATTGAATCCGGTAGTTCTCTACCAGCGGGTAGCCGAAGATATAAGCGTCCTTGGCGATGGCCCGCGCCTCATCGGGCGAGACGTTCTGGGCAAAGATGCCAGTTGGGGCGAGTATCAGCCCCAACGTCATAGATGCCAGTAACCGCCGTAATGATGATTGCCTTTCCATCGCTTCCTCCAATTTTTGACCAGGTTGCGCTTCTCCGACGGCACCGTGCATAGGTTTTCCAAAGGTGTCTATGAAGGAGATCAAATGCCCCGCCTACTTGCCCCCATGGCACATCCCTTCGACGTGACTAATGCGCCGCTGTCGGCATAGCTTTGATTGGCCGAGTTCGTTACGCATCAGCGCACGTCTCCAATGGTCTCACAACGCGCCTTGTCCAGAATTCGACGAACGGCAGGAATGCGCAGGAAGGCGACATGTGCATGCAACCGCGGTGGATCGGATACGTGCATCAAGCAGTCACGACCACTGCCACTAAGTTAAGGTCTCCAATCTTGCTCCACCCGGAGGGTGGTATTATATTACCCTCAGCAGATCAATCGATTTCAATCCCCTGCCCCGTCTTTGGCAATAAAGAAAGATCAAGATGCCTGGACCCGATCCATTCGGCCTCGACATCGAGGAACACGAGAACGGCGGCTTCACCATCACTTGCGAGGTATGGGCACAGGGCAACCGCGCCAACCGGATCGCCAGAATGCAGGCCGTCAGCCGAAACATCAGATGGACCGGCTGGAAGTGCGCTTGGTGCTACGAGCCGATCCCGCTCTACCGTCGGGCCGACGCCAGGTTCTGTTGCGAAGGTTGCCGGAAGCGTGCGGCGCGCCAACGGCGGATGAACAGGCAATGACGGGCGCTGACCTGAAGAATGCGCGGCGAGAGATGGGATGGAGCCAGCGCGAACTTGCCCAGCGTGCAGGCGTTGACCGGACGACCGTTCAATACTGGGAGGCCAAAGCCGAGATCGACACTCGCTCCTGGGCGACAGGGCGGATAGCCGATGCACTTGGGTGGCGGGATTTTCGGACACCAATCGCGCGCACGCGTCATGGGGTCTTGGACCGAAAGGCGGAGACCAGACACCTCAACCGCCTGTACTCAGGCAGCAAAGACTCTACCCTCACCTCTGCTAACAACCAAAGGCGTATCTGCGGCGCCAGAACGCGGAAAGGCACGCCATGCAGGGCGAAATCCGAGCCGGGTAAGAAGCGCTGCCGGCTCCATGGCGGGATGTCGACGGGCCCGAAGACGGAGGAAGGGCGAAAGCAGATAGCCGAGGCACAGCGGAAACGGTGGGCGAAAGCCAGCAAACACGCAGCATCGGGCATGAGGCGCTGAAGCAGATTCACCAGCTTCGGAAAGCGGACCTAGGCTGTGAGCGCGTAGACCACCGAGTGCTGGACCAAACCGCCGCCTAGTGAACCCAGATAGACAGGCAGTTAACTGCGCATTCCCGACACTCAAGGTGCCCGAGCACTCCGTGGCGCAGTATCAAAACTGGAACCGAAAGCCGCCATTCAAGATCGGTGCAGAAAGTAACCGCGGTGGGATCAAAGCGGCCGTTTCTCTAGCAATATTGACCGAAATCATTGCGTCCAAAAAGACATTTTATATTTTACACCGAGAAGCGGCGCAATGCGCGGAGAAATCAGATGCAAGCTTCCGAGTGCAATTCTATCCATCGGCTTTCAGCCCTTGGGGAGCGCGCCATCCGATTTTGTCTGATGTTTTCAATGGTTGTGTACATGAGTACAGTGGCGCAAGCGAATGACGCCAGAGCGGAGCACCCTGGTAGGATCGCATTTTCCATGTTTCAGAATGGTTGGTGGGACCTCTTTTCATCAGAGATCGATGGCAGTGAACTCATACAGCTGACGAACGATGCACTACGTGAAATTAGTCCTACTTGGTCACCAAACGGCGGCTTGATGGCGTTTTCGTATGGAGAGCTGGAGTGCCCCATCTGAACTGGTCCACCGTTATGTTTAGGAAACGGAGGACAGAGAATGGCGAACA